>VFKS01000069.1 GCA_009885425.1 Novosphingobium sp. | reverse complement strand
GCCTCCACCTTGTCATCGCCGAACCGGCTGATCAGCGTGATCCGCCCGGCTTCGCGGCCCGGATTGAGCACGTCAAGCTGGCGCAGCAGTTCGTCGGGCGTCAGGCTTGGTCCGCACTTGAACCCGATCGGGTTGCCGACCCCGCGCAGGAACTCGACATGGGCCGATCCTTCAAAGCGGGTCCGGTCGCCAATCCACAGCATATGGGCCGAACAATCGTACCAATCGCCGGTCAGCGAATCCTGCCGGGTCATCGCTTGCTCGTAGCGCAGGTGCAGCGCCTCGTGGCTGGTATAGAAGCTGGTGCCTTGCAGCTGCGGCACGGTCCGCGGGTCAATCCCGCAGGCTTCCATGAAGTCCAGCGCTTCGCCGATCCGGGTTGATACTTCGGCGAACTTGTCGGCCCACGGGCTGCGGCCCATGAAATCGAGCGTCCACTGGTGGACTTGGCGCAGGTTGGCATAGCCGCCGGTCGAAAAGGCCCGCAGCAGGTTGAGCGTCGCGGCGCTTTGCGAATAGCCCTGCAGCAGCCGCTGCGGATCGGGAATGCGGGCTTCGGGGGTGAACTCGATCCCGTTGATATTGTCGCCCAGATAGCTTGGCAGTTCTACCCCGCCCTGCACTTCGACCGGCGAAGACCGCGGCTTGGAAAATTGCCCGGCCATCCGGCCCACTTTGATCACCGGTTGCTTGCTGGCATAGGTCAACACCACCGCCATTTGCAGCAGCACGCGAAACGTATCGCGGATGTTGTTGGGATGAAATTCGGCAAAGCTTTCGGCGCAGTCCCCGCCTTGCAGCAGGAAGCCCCGGCCCGCCGCCACTTCAGCCAGATCAGCCTTCAGCGCGCGGGCTTCGCCGGCAAAGACCAGCGGCGGAAAATTGGTCAGCGTACCTGTAACCTTGTCCAGCGCGGCGGCATCGGGATAGCTCGGCAGGTGCCGTGCTTCCTGGGCTGTCCAGCTTTCAGGGGTCCAGTTACTCGCCACGTTGCATGCTCCACACTCGCTCAAGGGGCGGCCCTTAGCCCCCCTTGGCGGTAATTGCAAAACAGCAAAGCTGCCGAGGGGCCAAGCGCAATTTTATTGCGCGCGCCCAGCGTCGGATCGTTCAGCGTCCCGCCGCCGGAGCCGCCAGACTGGCCGGAACCGGCAGAGTTGCCAGACTGCTCCCCTGCGGAATGATCGCCACCCGCCACGATCGACCCGGCACGAAGTATTTCGCAGCCAGCGTCTGCATTTCGGCCGGGGTGGTCACTGTATAGTCCTTCAGCACCGATCGCAGGTTGCGATACTTGGCCGGATTGGTGGTCGCCCCTTCGAGCAGGTACATGAAGAACGCGCTCGATGATGTCGCACGGGTCAGCGCTTGTTTGAGCGGTTCGGTCACCAGTGCCAGCTCGTCCTCGGTCACCGGCTTGGCGGCCAGATCGTTGGCGATTTCCTCGGCCGTGGCGAAGAAGATCGGGACGGACTTGGGCTGAAGGTTGGCGATTGCCAGCACGTTCCCGCCGCCATCCAGATCGAGCGGCCACGAATTGACCACCTGCGGTGAATAGGCTTCGCCCAGCTTTTCCCGCAGTTTCAGCATCAACCGGTTCTGGAACAACTGGGTGAGGATCTCCAGCTGACGGCTTTCACGCAGGCCTTCTTCCCCCCCGCCAGTCGGCCATGCAATCAATCCAGCAGCCTGATTGCCTGCACCGCGGTGATACAGCAGCACCGGTTCGGGCGAAGGCGCCATGGTTTTGGCCGCGGTTGAAGCGGTGCCGGCTGGCAAACCGCCACGCAGCGGCAGCGCGCCGAAGCTGCGATTGAGTGCAGCAATTGCTTTGGTTTCTTCGAAATCGCCGAACAGGTGCACTTCGATCGGCCCCTGCTTCAGGATCGGTTCCCACACAGCCTTGAACCCCGCTGGCGTAGTCTGATCGATCTCGGCTGGGGTTGGTGTGCGGAAGGTGGGGTCGCGGCCGCGTTCGAGGAACTTGAGGTCGCGCTCCATCACCCCCTGCGGGCTGGCGGCATAGCTTTCATAGCTCAGCTTGGCGGCGGCCTGACCGCGCATGAAAGGATTGGCATCCCAGCGCGGCGTGGCGAACTTGCTGGCAATCAGCATCAGCTGATCGTCGAGGTCCGCAGCACGGGTATCGCCCTTGAAGGTGAAGTTGCCGTCACCAATCTCGAACTCGAACCCGATCTTGCGCCCGGTCATCGCCCGGTCCATCGCTTCACGGTCAAGCGGGCCCACCCCGCTGTCGACCAGCGCCATTTCGCCCAGCGTGGCATAGGGTGCGGTCTGCGCATTAAAGGCGCGCCACCCGGCCCCGAACCGGACCTTGAGCGTCACCCGGCCCGGCTCGTCGGTAGTCGGCCAGAGGATCACCTTGACCCCGTTGGCATAGTCGATCTGCTTGATTTCGAGCAGACCAGTCGGCTTGACCGCCAGTGGTTCGGACGGCTTGCCGATCGCCGGCAGGTCTGAAAACTTCACGCTGGAAGCCGCCAGCCGCGAGGTGCCGCTGGCCTTCGCCGGAGCGGCCAAGGCGAGCTTGAGCGCGGCAGGGGTGCCCTCGCCGGCCTGCGGGGTAACATAGACCGCACGGGTCACACTGCCCCGGAACATCGCCTTGGTACTGGCCAGAATATTGGCCGGGGTGAACAGCGGGATCGACTTGCGGAAGATGCTCTGCACCACTTCAGGCGAAGCAATCGTCTCACGGATATCGAGCGCGGTGACCATGTCGTCGGCCAGCTTGCCGCCTGGCAGCAGGCGGCGTTGTTCGACACTGCTTTCAAACGTGACCGCAAATTCCTTGGCTTCGCGGTCAATTTCTTCCTGCGTTGGCGGGCGCAGCATTGCATCGGCGATAACGCTGCGGGTATCGGCAACGGCGGTCTTCCAGTCCGCGCCGAGCGGCGTGATCGAGACGTAAGTGGCATCGGCTGAGCGGACGACCTTGTCCTTGCTGACCTGTGCGACCAGGAAACTGCCGCCGGCCCGGGCCTTGGCCTCCAACCGCCGGTTGATGATTGCCTGGGCCAGGCTGGCGATCATGATCCCCTGGTTATAGACCACGGTATCACGCACCGGGCGCCACGGCCGCATGATCGCATAGGTGAACGAGCGCGGCAGATCAGGCTCGACAATCACCCGGGTCTGGCCAATCGGCGCGAGGCCGACAGCAGGCTGAGCGCCTTTGGGGGCGAACGGATCGCCAAACGAAGGCTCAGGCGTTCGCGGGCCAACCCCTTTCCAATCGGCAAACCACTTGCCGATCGATGCTTCCATCGCCTCGGGCGAGATATCGCCAACCACGATCACCACCGCGTTTTCGGGGCGATACCACCGCTGGTGATAGGCGCGGACATTGGCCTGATTGGCGCCGCCCAACGTCGCTTCGGTCCCGATAACCGGGCGCAGCGCCAGCTTTTGCCCGGCGAACAGCGTCTCCTGGCTCTGTTCGAACACCCGGTTGGCCTTGCCGCCGCGTTCGCGCATTTCGGCCAGCACGATCGGCACGTCTGTCCGCACGTTTTGCTCGGAAAGGGTCGGCGCGATCATCATGCCCGACAGCAGTTTCATGCTCTCATCAACCGAAGCCTCGGTCGCATTGGGCAGATCGAGTTTGTAAGTCGTGGCAATCGGCGAGGTTTCGGCGTTGGTATCACTGCCGAATGTTGCGCCCATTTTCTGCCAGGTGGTGATCGCCTCGCCATCGCCCAAATACTTCGACTGGCGGAACAGCAGATGCTCAAGCAAGTGCGAGAACCCGCGCTCGTGATCGAGCTCGTACATCGAGCCGACATCCATCCGGACCCGGATTGAAACCTGCCCCGGCGGCACCCCGTTCTTGCGCACCACATAGCGCACCCCGTTCGGCAGCTCGCCAAATTTCCATTCCTTATCGACCGGAATATCGCTGCAACGATAGAGCCACGGCGCGGTCGGGTCGCACTTTGCCGCAGCCGGCTTGGCCGGAGCCGCGCGCGGGGCCGTCGCCCGCTTGCCCTTGGGCGTCGCCGCCTCCAACGCAGGGGTCGCGATCATCGCAAAAGCGGGAAGGATCAGGGCGAAGCTGCGCAGCGCGCGAAAAGGCTTGAACATAGGGGGCGGACTATAAGCGGGGGTTTTGTGAAGGGCTAGTGAATAGAGCAAGCACAGCGCCATGCCCGATAGCGCAACTTGGCCCGTGGCAAGATTGCCCCCCTTGCCCCACCCCATCGTCAACCCTACATCCCACTCATGTTCATCGAAACCGAAACCACGCCCAATCCTGCCACCTTGAAGTTCCTTCCGGGGCAGGAAGTCATGTATGCCGGGACCCGCGATTTTCGGGATGAGGACGATGCCAAGGCCTCGCCACTGGCCAGCGCACTGTTTGATTTGGGCGATGTCACCGGCGTACTATTTGGGCGCGATTTTGTGGCGGTTACGGCGGGCGAAGGGTCGGACTGGTCGGCGCTCAAGCCGCAGGTGGTCGCAGTGCTGCTCGATCATTTCGTGATGCAGTTGCCGCTGTTCCATGCGCCCACCGCTGGCGGGATTGTGGTTCCGGCCGAGGACGAAGACTTTGGCGATGATCCGGCCCATGCCGATGTGATCGCGCAGATCAAGGAATTGATCGAAACCCGGGTTCGCCCGGCGGTGGCCAACGATGGCGGCGATATTGTCTATCGCGGGTTTAAGGACGGGGTGGTTACCCTGGCCATGCAGGGTGCCTGCGCCGGCTGCCCCAGCTCCACCGCCACGCTCAAGAACGGCATCGAGACGCTGCTCAAGCACTATGTCCCCGAAGTGCACGAAGTGCGCGCCGCCTGATATTGCTGTCACCTTCGTCATTAAGAGCGAAGCGAAGCAATGGCTTCGAGATAGAACCTAGGAGCCTTAAATGTCCCAGCCGCTGCCCGATGCCTCGCTCGATCAACTGTTCCGCACCGCGCGGACCTATAACGCCTTTCTCGATCAGCCGGTATCGACTGAGCAACTCCACGCGATCTGGGATCTGATGAAAATGGCGCCGACCAGCGCCAACCAGTTGCCAGCACGGTTGGTCTGGGTGACCAGCGAAGAGGCCAAAGCGAAACTCGCCGCCTGCACCATGCCCGCGAACGCCGCCAAGATCCTTTCTGCCCCGGTTTCGGTGATTGTCGCGATGGACATGCAGTTTCACGAGCAGCTGCCGTGGCTGTTCCCCCACGCCGATGCGCGTGCGTGGTTCGTCGGCAACGATGCGCTCCGTGAAAAGTCGGCGTTCCTCAACACCACTTTGCAGGCCGGTTACTTCATCATGGCGGCGCGCGCGCTGGGGCTGGATACCGGGCCGATGACCGGCTTTTCGAACGAAGCGGTCGACGCCGCATTCTTTGCCGATCAGCCGAACTGCAAGTCGGTGATGCTCTCGACTTTGGGCTATGGCGACCCCGCCAGCATCTTCGATCGCAGCCCGCGCCCTGATTTCGATACTTTCAATCGGATGGCGTAAGGCGCTAAGCCTGCCAGCATGAAGACCCTGGTGATCGATTGCGCGACCGAGGCCTGCTCGGTCGCCCTGTTTGACGGCGACGGCCTGATCGCTGGGGAAAGCCGCGTGCTCGGCCGCGGCCATGCCGAACAGCTGGTGCCGATGATCGCCGCGCTGCCGGACAAAGGCAAAGCGGGGCGGATCGCGGTCGCTTTGGGGCCGGGCAGCTTCACCGGCGTACGCGTCGGCCTCGCCGCGGCGCGCGCGCTGGCCTTTGCCTGGGGGGCTGAATTGCTGGGCTATCCGACCTTGGCGCTGGTCGCCGCGATGGCCCGCGCGCAGCATGCCGGCGCGGAGCTGACCGTGGCGATGACCGGCGGCCACGGCGAATGGTTTGTGCAGCAATTTTCCGCCGATGGTGCCGCGCTCGCCCCACTTTCCTCGCTCACACCCCCACAGGCGGCGGCGCTGGCCGGGGCGGCTCTGGTCGCGGGCAGTCAGGCCGAGGCATTGGTGGCGCTGCGCGGCAGCGGTAGCGCCCTGCCGCTGCTGCCCGATGCACGGCAGTTTGCTCTGCTTCGCCCCACCGATCTGAGCGCCGACACCGCGCCGCTTTATGGCAGAGGGCCCGATGCACGCCTGCCCGGAGCCGCCGCTTGACCGCGCCTGGCGATGACATCGATCAGTTGATGGCGGTGATGCAAGCAGCCTTCGATCCCGCCTTTGGCGAGGCCTGGAACCGGCGGCAAGTTGAAGATGCGCTGATGCTGGGCCATTCGCACTATGCGCTGGTCGCGGCCCACGGCGGGGAACCTGTTGGCGGAGAGCCCGCCGCTGCATTCTTCCTGTCGCGCCACGGGTTTGAGGAAGAGGAGCTGCTGCTGCTGGCGGTTGATCCGGCGCACCGGCGCAAGCGGCTAGCTTCGGCTCTGCTCGATCGGCTCTGCGCCGATGCCAAGGCGCGTGGCGCGGCGCGGCTGCTGTTGGAAATGCGCGCCAACAATCCGGCCGAAGCACTGTATCGGGTTCACGGCTTCAAACCGATCGGGCGGCGCGCGCAATACTACCGGTCTGCCATTGGCGAGCGCTTGGACGCGGTTACCTTTTCCAAAGACTTGTAATCCCCAACTGACACTACTTCGCAGGTGCGCAATTGCCGCAGAAAACACTGTAGAAAATACAGCCTGACAGCTTGTCTAGTTTGATGAACTGGCATATGCGAAAATTGTCCTTGGCAAACATGCCGGGCACCAAAAGCAAAACTGGGTAACTACAACACGGAAGGAACAGGCTATGGATGCAACCCAAGCCGATATGAACGAAATGCTGATCACCCTGACTTCAGACATTGTCGCTGCACACGTCAGCAACAATTCAGTCTCGGTGGACGATGTCGCCGGCCTGATCGGCAATGTCTATGGAGCACTGGCCGGTCTGGGCCAGCCCGTAACTGTGGTTGAGGCGCTGCCTGAACCGGCCGTTTCGATCCGCTCTTCGATCAAGCCCGATTACATTGTGTGTCTGGAAGACGGCAAGAAGCTGAAAATGCTCAAGCGCCACCTGATGACCCACTACAACATGACCCCGGATCAATATCGCGCGCGTTGGAGCCTGCCGGCTGACTATCCAATGGTCGCACCCAACTACGCCGAACGGCGTCGCGAACTGGCGGTCAAGATCGGTCTGGGCCGCAAGCCTGGGCAAAAGCGTGGACGCAAGCCCAAGGTGGTCTGAAACCTGATCGCTTAAGGTTGAAGAAATCGCCCGCCGGTCTATGATCGGTGGGCGTTTCTTTTTTCCGGACGGAACCCCCAGTGCACCAAGCCATTGATATCGAAGCCCTGTGCGCCCAACGCGGTCTGCGGATTACCGAGCAGCGCCGGGTAATCGCCAAGGTTCTCTCTGAAGCGACCGATCATCCCGACGTCGAAAGCCTGCACGAGCGCGCCTCGGCGGTCGATCCGAAGATCTCGATCGCCACGGTCTATCGCACCGTGCGGCTGTTTGAAGAGGCGGGAATTCTTGATCGTCACGATTTCGGAGATGGCCGCTCGCGTTATGAAGCCGCCCCCGAAGCGCACCACGATCACCTGATCGATGTCGAAAGCGGCAAGGTGATTGAATTTGTCGATCCCGAACTTGAGGCCTTGCAAAAGTTGATCGCCGAAAAACTCGGCTACCGACTGGTTGATCACCGGATGGAGCTTTACGGCGTGCGTCTGCAGCGCGACGATTGATGGGCGCGGCACTCGCCCTGCCGCGAAGCCTGTCGCTGGCCGCCTGGTCGAAGGTGATTTTGCGAATCGCGGCGATGGTCGCGTTGCTGCTGATCTGTGTCCCATTCTTCTACATCTGCCGCCTTCTGGCGCTTAAGAATCCGTGGCCGCGATATTTTCTGGGCGGGGTGGCGATGATCGCCGGTGTGCAGATCGAACCGCGCGGCCAGCGACCAGCTGGGCCGGTGTTCCTGATCGCCAATCACGTCAGCTGGATCGACATCCCGGCGCTTAGCTGGGTCACCGGCACTGCATTCGTGGGGCATGACGGGCTGGCGGCAATGCCGCTGCTCAAAACCTTGTGCGAGATGAATGGCACAGTGTTCATCGCTCGCCACGATCGCAGTAGCATAGCGCAGCAGGTTGAAGCGGTGCGGACCGCGATGGCTGAAACCCATGCATTGACGATCTTCCTTGAGGGCACCACCAGCGACGGAACCGGACTGTTGCCGTTCAAGAGTTCGCTGCTCTCTGCCTTCGAACCGCTTCCTAGCGGCATTGCGGTGCAGCCGGTCCTGCTCGATTACGGCGAAGAGGCGGCCGATATCGCCTGGGTTGGTGAAGAACACGGGTTCGACAATTTCGTGCGGATCCTGGCGCGCAGCCGGCCGATCACGCTGACTATGACCTTTCTACCCACATTATCAGGGCCGCAGCTCGAAAATCGCAAAACAATCGCCCAAGCCGCCCGCGAAGGCCTGCTGCGCGAACTGACGAACCGATCCTGACCGATGGCGCGCCGCCCAGTGCCTGACTTGGCCGACGCGATCGCCCGGGCCCATAACGGCGACCGGCTGCCGATCGATTTTGCCGGTTGGTGGCGGATCTATGCCCGCGCAGCCATGCTGATAGCGGCTTTGGTGGTGATAGTTCCGCTTCACCACCTGTTCCGCCTGGTCAAATACGGCTCGCCCTTCCCGATGTGGTTTCTGCGGCTAGCGACGCGGGCCATCGGGGCACGCCTGCGGGTTCACGGGGTCCCGCTGAAGCATGATGTGTTCTTCATGCCCAACCATGTTTCCTGGTTCGACATCCCGGTGCTGGGTGGGATCACCGGCTCGGCCTTCGTCGCGCGTGCCGAGATTGCCGATCTGCCGATGCTGGGCTGGATGGCGCGTCTCAACCGCACGGTTTTTACCCAGCGTCAGGCCAAGATGAACGTGGCCGAACAGATCAACGCGCTGCGCGAAGCCGTAGCCGACACCTGGTCGGTGGTGATTTTTCCGGAAGGTACGGTTACCGACGGGCATTCGCTGCTGCCGTTCAAAACCTCGATGCTGAGCGTCCTCGAACCGCCGCCACCCGGCATGCTGGTGCAGCCGGTGGTGCTCGATTACGGACCGATCGCCGAATGGATTGCCTGGCTGGGCCAGGAAAGTGGGATCGACAATGCCCGCCGTATCTTTGCTCGGCCGGGCACGTTCACGGTTGATGTTCACTTCCTCGATCCGTTCGACCCGCACGATTTTCCCGGGCGCAAAAAGATTGCGGCCCATGCCCGTGAGCAGATCGAAGAGCGGCTGGCTGGGTTGTTGGGCAAGCCGCTGCGACCGTTCCGCTTCGATGTCGATGTGGTCGGTTACAAGGCGCCGCGCGAAGATGCGTTGGATTCTGCGTAGCGCGGCGCTATAGGCCGCGCCCGATGACCGCACTTTCGCCTCCCCGCACATACCGCGTCAAAAGCTTTGGCTGCCAGATGAACGTCTATGACGGCGAGCGGATGGCCGAGCTGCTCAGCCAGCAGGGCATCAGCCCCGCGCCCGATGGCGAAGCGGCCGATCTGGTGGTGCTCAACACCTGCCATATTCGCGAAAGGGCAGCCGAGAAGGTCTATTCCGATATCGGCCGGATCACCAAGGAATGGGGCCGCAACGATGGCACCGCGCCGCTGATCGCGGTGGCCGGCTGTGTCGCCCAGGCCGAGGGTGAGGAGATCATGAAGCGCGCGCCAGCGGTCAGCATGGTGGTTGGCCCGCAGGCCTATCACCGCTTGCCGGGGATGATCGCCGAAGCGATGGGCGGCGGCCGCCCGGTCGATACCGATATGCCGGCCGAGACCAAGTTCGACGTCTTGCCAGCGCGGCGCAAAGTCGGCCCCAGCGCCTTCCTGACCGTGCAGGAAGGTTGCGACAAATTCTGCACCTATTGCGTGGTTCCCTATACCCGTGGCGCCGAAATATCGCGCCCGTTCAGTGATCTGGTGGCCGAAGCGGAGAGACTGGTTGATGCCGGTGCGCGCGAGATCACCCTGCTCGGCCAGAACGTCAACGCGTGGCGCGATGCCGATGGCCGGGGACTTGAGAAATTGATTGAGGTGCTTGCCGCAATCCCCTCGCTGGCGCGCATTCGCTACACCACCAGCCATCCCAACGACATGACCGATGGGCTGATCGCGGCGCACCGCGACATCGGCAAGCTGATGCCGTTTCTGCACCTGCCGGTCCAGGCCGGGAATGACCGGGTGCTCAAAGCGATGAACCGCAGCCACAGCGTGGCGAGCTATCTTGCGATCCTCGACCGGGTCCGCGCGGTCCGGCCCGATATCGCGCTGTCGGGCGATTTCATCGTCGGCTTCCCCGGTGAAACCGATGCCGAATTTGAAGACACGATCCGGCTGGTCGAAGCGGTTGGCTATTCCCAGTGCTTCAGCTTCAAGTATTCGGCCCGCCCCGGCACCCCCGCCGCGACGATGGATGGGCAGATTCCTCCCGAGGTTATGGACGAACGGCTGCAACGTCTACAGACCGCGCTCAACATCGGCCAACTGGCGTTCAATCAGGCCTCGGTCGGCAAGCGCTGCACCGTGTTGGTCGAACGCAAGGGCAAGCTGCCCGGCCAGTGGCTCGGCAAATCGCCGTGGCTGCAATCAGTCCACTTCTTTGGCGAAGCGGCGATCGGCGATCTGGTTGAAGTCGAACTGCTCGATGCCGGGGGCAATTCGCTGGCCGGGCAACTGTTGCATCCCGCACACGCCTGAGCGGTTTTCCACCGCCTGTCACCGATCTGTCGCTTGCGCCCGGCAGCACTGCGCCTAGTCTTGCGACTCGGACCTGACCGGTCCGTGCTTGAAAGGAGCATATGTCCCGCAAACCAGCCCGCGCCTATAACGAAGCGCCAACCCGTTCCGCCCCGCAACGCGCCAGGGCAGAACTTGAATTCGAGGAAGCGACCATTCTGGGCGCCTTGTTCGGGCAGTTTGACGCAAACCTTGTGCTGATCGAGAACCGGCTGGGTGTTTATATCTCGGCGCGCGGCAACCGGGCCCAGATCGAAGGGCCTGAAGATAGCGT
>VFKS01000464.1 GCA_009885425.1 Novosphingobium sp. | reverse complement strand
GGATTTCGTAACCATGCTGGGCCGGGGCGCCGTGCACGTCGAGGAAGCTGACCTGCTTGGTTTGCAGGTTGGCGATCGTGGTGCGCTCACCCAACGGATAGAGGTAATAGTCACCCAGCCGTTCGCGGGTGCCGCTTTCGGTTCCGGCTTCAACCATTCCTTCACCATCGCCGGGGTTATAGGGGCGGCGATAATTTTCGCCGCTTTGTCCCAGCATCCGGGGGTTTCCGGCCACCAGCACGGTCTTGGCATTTTCGTAGGTGGTGCCTGAATTGTTGGCCAGGGTAACCCAGCCTTGCACGTCGATCGTTCCGGTCTTGTCGTCATACAGCGCAACATAGTCAGCGCGCCAGCCAAGCCCAGGGGTGAGATAGCGCAACGAGGCTTCGCGGGTGCCAGGATTGCCCTGCAAGGTGATCGACAGCGTCGGATCGGCGCGCATGTTGGGCGGCACCTTGTCAAAAATCACGCGCACCGGCAGGCCATCGTCGCGCAGCACTTCGATCCGGTTGCCGATCTGCAGCACCACACCGCCATTGGCCGCCAGCACAAGCGCCTGTTCGCGTGTTTCCGCCCCGGTCGCCGGGTTGGTGCGAACCAGTGTGATCGTCTGCCCGACTGCGTTCTCCATGATCTTGGCTGGAGAAAGCAGGTCGTAATCGAAATTCTGCTCGATTATCCGCATATCAGTTGCCGCCAGACTGGCGGTTTCGGGGCGGATCTGGGCCGAAACGTTCTTGAATTCGACCCGCTGGACCTTGCCATCGAAAGTGATCTGGCGGGTATCCTGAACCAGCGCCTGATTATCAGCATAGATCGTGATATCGACGCCGGTTTCAGCAGATGCCGCCGTAGCGAGAGCGATGAGCGAAGCGGCAGCGATCAGGGACAGGCGCAGCATATCAGGGTCTCCTCTTGCAGCAATGTGATAAAGTTACATCCATCGCTGTCAATCTCTTTTGCTTGGCAAGGCAGAGCTGAACGCGGGATTGCTGGGGTGATCCCGATCACCAGCAGGATCACTGATCGCGCCAATCGTCGCACCTTGGCACAACCGCAGCACAACAGGCACTTGCAATTAGGCCCGCTTCGCGCGAACAGGCGGCCGGGTATGCGCGTACCTTATTGTTTGAAAGGGTTGTCCCGATGAAATCTCTCCTCCGCTCCGGCGCTGGCTTGCTGGCCGCTGCCTCGGTTCTTGCCGCACCGATGCAGGCTTCGGCCCAGAACTCCAACTACGATACCGTGCTGTATGATCTGATGCTCGATTGCACTGCGCTGCAAGTCCTGTTTGCCCAGGCTGCAGATAGCGAAGCCGACAAGAAGAGCGCCTCGAACAAGGCGGTTGGCTATCTCTCGGCTGCGAACACTCTGTCCGGTTCGGAAATCAAGGATCTTGGCCCGGTCCTTCAGCCGCGGCGCGCCAAGATTCTGGCCGCGCTCGACAAGAAGGACGGATCGGCCGAACGCCTCGTTAAATCCTGCGCCGCAATCTATTTGGTCGGCACCAACGCTGCAGCTGTCGCCGCCAAGTAAGACGTGATTTAAAAAAGAGGGCGCTGCCGCAGGGCGGCGCCCCTTTTCTATGCGTCGATCAAATCCCGATCGACATCGCCCGCGCGGTTCTGGATGAACATGAAGCGTTGCGCGGGGTCTTTGCCCATCAGCCGGTCGACCAGGTCTTTGACGGCGGCGCGGCCTTCGTATTCCGGGGGCAGGGTGATCCGCAGCAGGCCGCGGCTGGCGGGGGCCATGGTGGTTTCGCGCAATTGGCCGGGGTTCATCTCGCCAAGGCCCTTGAAGCGGCCAACATCGACCTTTTTCCCTTTGAACTGCGTAGCTTCGAGTTCGGCCCGGTGCGCGTCGTCGCGGGCATAGGCGCTCTCTTTGCCGGCAGTCAGCCGATAGAGCGGGGGCTGGGCCAGATAGAGGTGCCCGCGGCGGACCACGTCGGGCATTTCCTGGAAGAAGAAGGTCATCAGCAAGGTGGCGATGTGAGCGCCGTCGACATCGGCGTCGGTCATGATGATGATCCGATCATAGCGCAGATTGTCGGTGTTGCAGTCCTTGCGCATCCCGCAACCAAGCGCGAGGGCAAGGTCGGCGATTTCGTTGTTGGCGCGGATCTTGTCGGCCGAGGCACTCGCGACGTTCAGGATCTTGCCGCGGATCGGCAGGATTGCCTGGGTCTTGCGATCACGCGCCTGTTTGGCTGATCCGCCGGCCGAATCCCCTTCGACGATGAACAGTTCGGTTTCGGCATCGCCCTCGCCGGTGCAATCGGTCAGCTTGCCGGGCAGGCGCAGCTTGCGAGAGTTCGTCGCGGTCTTGCGCTTGACTTCGCGTTCGGCCTTGCGCCGCAGCCGCTCGTCCATCCGCTCCATCACCGCGCTCAGCAGCGCCTTTCCGCGCTCCATATTGTCGGTCAGGAAATGGTCAAAGTGATCGCGCACCGCGTTTTCGACCATCCGCGCCGCTTCCGGGCTGGTCAGCCGGTCCTTGGTCTGGCTCTGGAATTGGGGATCGCGGACGAACACCGAAAGCATCACTTCGCTGCCGGTGATGATGTCCTCCGGCGCGATGTCCTTGGCCTTCTTTTGCCCGATCAGTTCGGCAAAGGCGCGGATGCCCTTGCTGAGTGCAGCGCGAAGGCCCGCTTCATGCGTGCCGCCATCGGGCGTCGGGATGGTGTTGCAATAGTAGCTGTAGGATCCGTCAGACCACAGCGGCCAGGCCACCGCCCATTCGACCCGGCCCTGTTCTTCGCCGGGAAAGTCCTGTGTGCCCGAAAAGAATTGGGTGGTGACGCATTCGCGCGCGCCAATCTGTTCGCGCAAGTGATCGGACAGCCCGCCGGGGAACTGGAAAACGGCTTCGGCCGGAACATCCTCACTCGCGAGAGTATCGGCGCATTTCCAGCGAATTTCGACCCCGGCAAACAGATAGGCCTTGGACCGGACCAGCTTGAACAAGCGTGCAGGCTTGAACTTCGCCTCGTCACCGAAAATCTCGGTATCGGGCACGAATGTCACCGATGTGCCGCGCCGGTTGGGAGTGGGGCCGAGGTGCTGCAGCGGTCCCAGCGGAACCCCGCGCGAAAATTCCTGCGCGTAGAGCTCTTTGCCCCGCGCGACTTCAATCCGGGTCAGGCTGGACAGCGCGTTGACCACTGAAACACCGACCCCGTGCAAGCCGCCCGAGGTGGCATAGGCTTTCCCGGAAAACTTGCCGCCCGAATGGAGCGTGGTCAGGATCACTTCGAGCGCCGACTTGCCAGGATACTTAGGGTGCTCATCGACCGGAATGCCGCGGCCGTTGTCAGTGATAGTCAGGCGGTTGCCTTCTTCCAGCAAAACTTCAATCCGGCTCGCGTGGCCCGCCACGGCTTCGTCCATCGCATTGTCGAGCACTTCGGCGGCAAGGTGGTGGAAGGCGCGTTCATCGGTGCCGCCGATGTACATTCCCGGACGGCGCCGAACCGGCTCCAGCCCCTCCAGCACTTCAATCGCGCTGCCATCATAGGAATCGCCCGTGCTGGCGGGTAGCTTGTCAAACAGATCATCGGCCATGGGCAGGGCTATAGGCGCTTGCGATTCCGCCGTGCAAGCGCTCCGCCCCGGTTTTCGTCAGTCCACGAACTTCTCGGGCGCAGCGCTGACCACGGTGATCCCTCCGGCGCGGGTTTCGCGCACTTCCAGCGCACGTTCGACCAACCCGTTGGCGCTGAACCGGAAGGGACCATCGAGCCCCAGAAAACCGCCGGTATCAACCAGCTTCGCATAGGGGAAGGGTGTTCCTGCGCGCCACTCGCGGGCAATCCGCACGGTCAGCAGCACTGAATCATAGCCAAGCGTCGCCATCCGGTAGGGCGCTGCGCCGAACCGGGCCTGATAGCTGGACGTGAATTGCCGGAACCGGCCATCCGAAATCGCCGCAAACCAGGCCCCGCGCAGTGCCGGGGTTGAGCTGACCAAGGTTTCGCCGCTCCACAGATCGGTGCCCAAAATGCGCGGGCTGGCTGCACCTGCCGCCTTAAGGCGGGGCGCGATCATTGCTGCGTAGCGCGGCGTATCGGCGATAAGAACTGCCTGATAGCCGCCCTTGGCTTTAAGCCGCGCCGCAGCGCTGAGCGCGGAACTGTTGCCCCGGTCATAGCTGTCACTGGCGACCAATGAGCCGCCTGCCGCCTTGACGGCATTGGCATAAGCCGCGCTGACCCGGCTGCCATATTCGCCTTTCGGGGCGATCACGGCAAAGCGGGTGATCCCCTTGCTGGCGGCGAAGCCAACGACGCGTTGGACCGAATTTTCCAAACGGCTGCCCAGCACAAAAATATCGCGCGCGGCGACCGAACCATCGTTGCCATAGGTGACCAACGGAACCTTGGCGGCGCGAGCAATCGTCGCGACCGGACCAACGTCCTCACTTGCCAAGGGGCCGAGGATCAACTTGTTGCCATCCTTCATTGCCTGATTGGCAGCAACGGAGGCACCTTGCGCAGTGTCGTAGGTGGTGATGCGGATGTTCTTGGCATTTGTATCGAGCAGCGCCATCGTGGTGGCATTGGCCACCGATTGCCCCATGCCGGCATTTGGCCCGCTCAGCGGCACCAGCAGCGCGACCCGGTGGCGGGCCTGATCCTTGGGCAGGGCATCGCTGGGCAGCTGTTCGGGCGGCGGGATGTTTTCGGCACCCTTGGGGATCACTTTGCACCCGGCCAGCAGTGTTACACCGGCCAGCAGAACCAGCGCGCGGCGGCTCATAGATGCTTCGATCATCGCTTGTCGCTCCCGTAGTGGCAGTCCATGGTAGTCCAATGGATCAACCGCTTGCTGCTGGCCTCTATATTGTCGCAACCCCGATTGGCAATCTGGGGGACCTGTCTCGCCGTGCCGTCACGGTACTAGGTGCTGTGGCTGCGGTAGCCTGTGAAGATACCCGCGTTACCGGCAAACTGATGCACCATCTGGGTACAAAGACCAAGCTGATCCGGTATGACGATCACGCCAGCGAAGCGACCCGCGACCACATACTGGCACTTGCGTCAGTGCAGCCGGTGGCGCTGGTCAGCGATGCCGGAACCCCGCTAATTTCCGATCCGGGCTATCAACTGGTCAAGGCGGCCCGAGAGCGCGGTATTGCGGTAACTTCAATCCCCGGGCCCAGCGCCGCAATTGTCGCGCTAACGCTCGCTGGGCTACCCAGTGACCGCTTTCTGTTCGCCGGGTTCCTGCCCAACAAAGCCAAAGCGCGGGCCGATACTCTGGTCGAACTGGCCGCGGTCAAGGCCACTCTGGTGTTCTATGAAACCGCACCGCGGCTGACCGCAGCACTGGCCGCGATCGCAGATGTGCTGGTCGGCCGCGAAGTGGCGGTCGCGCGCGAACTGACCAAGCTTTTTGAGGAATGCCGCAGTGGCACGCCAGCTGATTTGATCGCACATTACACCGCGCATCCACCCAAGGGTGAGATTGTGCTGGTCATCGCGCCGCCCGGCGAAGTGCAGACCAGCGCCGCCGATGCCGATGCCTTGCTGATCGAGGCTCTCAAAACGCACAAAACCAGCCAGGCCGCCGCTGAAGTCGCCCGTGCCACCGGGCTAGACCGCAAGGCGCTCTATGCCCGAGCGATGGAACT
>VFKS01000127.1 GCA_009885425.1 Novosphingobium sp. | reverse complement strand
TATGCGATTTTCGCAACGAGTCAAATGGTAACATTTCTTGAACAACCGTCTTGTGCGGCTGGTTTCAACTGGCTCGACCAGGTCAATTTCAAGACGACAGGTTGAATTGGGTTCGGACCGCGCAATCGCGGGGAACTGACCATCCCTGCCCGCCCGTTCTCAGCTGCTTTGATTGGGGCGCCCGCAACCTATACAATCAGGCAATTTTTTATCTTGGTGGGATGATGCCACGATATCAATTCTGGGCGTAAGAAAGAGCGCTCGATAGCTCGCGAGCGAGCCGCAGATTGCCCCACTCCGGCGGCGTGGCGCGGACTACCCGCAGCCTCAACGGAAAAGGGCGGCCCCGAGGGACCGCCCTTCCATCCGCGAATGCTTCAAGACACCCGCGAAACTGTGTTAGCTTACTTGATCTCGACGGTACCACCAGCAGCGGTGACCTTCGCCTTGATTTCTTCAGCTTCAGCCTTGTTGACGGCTTCCTTGATCGCCTTCGGAGCGGCTTCAACCAGCGCCTTGGCTTCGGTCAGACCGAGCTGCGTGATCGCGCGGACTTCCTTGATGACGGCGATCTTGTTGCCGCCGTCATTGATCAGAATGACGTCGAATTCAGTCTGTTCTTCAGCAGCTTCGGCAGCAGCGGCAGGGGCCGCAGCAACGGCAACAGCAGCAGCAGCAGAAACGCCCCATGCTTCTTCAAGTGCCTTGGCAAGGTCAGCTGCTTCAAGGACGGTCAGCTTCGAAAGGTCTTCAACCAGTTTGGCGATATCAGCCATGATGTTTCACTCCATGATAGTGTGGCCGAGGCAAATGCCCCGGTAAATCGTTGAATTTGAGTCTTATCAAGCTGCCTCGGCGTAAGCGCTGAAGACCCGTGCCACCTTGGCCGCCGGAGCGGTGACAAGCTGGGCAATCTTCGTCGCTGGCGCCTGGACCAGTCCGATGATGGTACCGCGCAGTTCGTCGAGCGAAGGCATCGAGGCAAGTGCCTTGATCCCGTCCGCATTCAGAACCAGCGTCCCCATCGATCCGCCGACGATTTCGAGCTTGTCGTTCGTCTTGGCGAATTCGACCACGGCCTTGGCGGCAGCAACCGGATCGACCGAGCTGGCAAGCGCGGTTGGGCCGGTGAGCATATCGCCCAGACCGACATAGTCGGTGTCCTGGATGGCAAGCTTGGCAAGACTGTTCTTCGCAACCTTAAACGATGCACCGACTTCGCGGACCTTCAGGCGCAGGGCGGTGGACTGAGCCACCGTCAAGCCGAGGTTGCGGGTGACAACCACCACACCAACTTCATTGAAGACCGCGTTGAGCGATGCGACCGATTCGGATTTCTGCGAACGATCCATGCCTAACTCCTTCTACATGGCCGAACGGAGTGAACTCCGAACGGCCGGCTACGTTTGTCCATAATGCCAAGGCACCATGGGCGGGTCCGTTTGCGAAGGGGAAGGAGCTGCGCCGAAACGCAATTGGCACTGCACCTATGGCGCAGGCCGGAAATTCTCTGTCCCCGCCTAGGCTGCAAATTAAGAGGGAAACCCTCAGCAACTGTCTCGGACGGATGACACGG
>VFKS01000433.1 GCA_009885425.1 Novosphingobium sp. | reverse complement strand
TCAAGCGGCGCCTGCGGGAACGCAGCGGTGAACTGGCCGGGCTGTTCCCGGGCGGCAAGGCCGATGTTGCGATCAACTGGCCATTGGAAGACCGGATGGCGATGCAGGTCAGCGCGATGGGCCAGACGGTGAACGCCCATGTCGATGTGCTGGATGACAGCGTAGTGTTTGAAATCGACCTGCCCGCGGTGTTGTCATTCTTCGAACCGATGGTCCGCGGGGCGGTTGAGGAAAAGACGCAGAAGTTGTTGCGTTAGGACGAGATGCTGATCGTCTTAACTAACCCGCTCAGGCTGAGCGGGATTTTGAGATGTTGTTCAAGATCTGCCGACCAGACCTCAAACCTCCAGATACATCCTTGGGATCCGCAGTTGCTGGGCCGCAATCTGGGTTTCGCGCAGGAACAGGATCAGCGCCCACATCAGCAGGCCAATCGCGGTCATGAACGTGCCTGCCGCCACACGCTGCAGGCTGAACTGGACCAGTTCTTCCAGAAACAGCACCGCGACAGTGGTGCCGATGAACAGCCCGCTGATCACCATCAACCGGACCGCGCGCGTGATCAGCTTGATCCGCCCATCAATCATCCGGATTTCGGCAACTACCTCGTCATGATCCCGGCCTTCGGTCGACATATGGCGTTCCTGCAAGTGACGGCTGCGATCGACCACCCGGCCAAGCCGGCTCGACAGCAGGTTGAGGATATTGCCAATCGCCACCAGTACGAAAACCGGGGCGAGCGCGAGCTGGATGGTTTGAGCGATCATGGAACACTTGCTAGACATGTGCGTTGAAGGTGGAAAGGCATGTGCAATTCTTTGCTCATGCAAAAACAGCCAAAGGGGCCACCATGAACCGAAAATTGCTCTTCCCGGCCCTGACCCTCGCCGCGCTGACTCTGTCCGGCTGCGCCGCAGTGTTTTCGAAACACCCGGTTGGCAACACTGCAGTGCCGCAACCGGCCAAATCGGTAGAGCTCAACCGCTATCTGGGCCGCTGGTACGAATTGGCGCGGTACGAGCAGGGCTTTCAGAAGGACTGCGAAGGCGTAACTGCCGACTATGCTCTGCGCGATGACGGCATGATTTCGGTCACCAACCGCTGCCGCAAGCCCGATGGCAAGATCAGCGACGCCAACGGCAAGGCCAAGGTCGTCGACACCGCCACCAATGCCAAACTGAAGGTCAGCTTCTTCGGCCCGTTCTATGGCGATTACTGGGTGCTGGACCGGGCCGATGACTACAGCTGGGCGATCGTTGGCGAGCCGTCAGGTCGCTACCTGTGGATTCTCAGCCGCGATGCCACCCCGGGCAAGGCCAAAGTGGACGGCTTGATCGCAAGGGCCGCGGCGATGGGCTATGACACTTCGATGATCCGGGTGACCCAGCAGCCTTAGGGTCAATCAAAAAAAGAACTTCTGCTGCCAGTAAAATGTTGAGGTGATCAGCTCGCCCGCGCCGTTAATGGCGGGTTTGAACTTCAGCCGCTGCATCGCAAGGACGCAGGCGGTGGCATCGGTGGCCGGAAAACCACTCGATTTGTAGACCCGGCAATTGGTTGCGCGGCCCGACGGGGCCACCGTCAGCGCCAAAATCACCGACTTGCCAACCCGCGTCTCACGCCCGCCTTCGGGCACGGGAAAGTCGCGGGCATTGTTGATCTGGCCCGAAATGTGTGCGGCTTTGGTCGGTTTTCCGCCGCCCTGGCCATTGCCCTGCCCCCCCGCGCCCGTGCCATCGCCGGTTCCGCCTGCTCCGGTGCCATTGCCCTGGTTGGTCGCGCCTGACGTCACCGCAGATCCGGTCGAGCTCGCTTTGGGCGCCGCGGTTTTGGCAATCGGGATCTTGGGTGGCGGAGCCTTGGTTTCCTTGGGAACCGCCTTCTTCCCCGCCTCGCCCGCCGCGCCGGCGGCCTTGGGCTGCTCGGCCGGAGGTGGGGGGGGCGGCGGGGCAGTTATGGTGACGGTGAAGGTCGAGAGCACTTTTTCGACTGCCTTGGCGGTAAAGTCGGGCGCGAAGGCCCGAACCAGCCCCAGCAGCACCACGATGTGCAGCAGCACGACAAACACCATCACCCCCAGCTTGGTCCGTGCAGGCGGTTCGGGATTGAAATCGTCATCGTCGATCGGTTCGTCCATTGCCAAGCTATGCCAAAGGCTTGGGACAAGGGCAATCGTACCGT
>VFKS01000522.1 GCA_009885425.1 Novosphingobium sp. | reverse complement strand
GGTGGTCATCACCGGCACGCTGGCGATGTTCGGTCTGCCGGTAGAAGGCGTGGCGCTTATCCTCGCGATCGACCAGTTCCTCGACATGGGCCGCACCGCCCCCACCGTGGTCGGCAACGCGGTCGCCACTTCGGTAATCACCAAGTGGGAGGGGATGCTCGAAGTCGAAGAGCCCGAATTCGTCGAACACCCCCACGCCCCGGCGCACGGCGCAGCAGCCGGGCGGGCCGGGCTGGATCTGGACCAATCGAATTTTGAGGATGAGTCGAAAAAGTAGCGGCTACTTCTTCACCGACTTCGGTTTGAACCCGCACAAATCTGCTACCGGACAGCGCCAGCATTCGGGCGTGCGGGCCTTGCAGATATAGCGGCCGTGCAGGATCATCCAGTGGTGCGCGCCGACCCGGAACGGCCCGGGCACTTTCTTTTCCAGCGCCTTTTCGACCGCCAGCACCGTCTTGCCTGTGGCCAGACCGGTGCGGTTGCCGACCCGGAAGATGTGGGTATCGACCGCGAAAGTCTCTGCCCCGAAGGCGCAGTTCATCACCACATTGGCGGTCTTGCGGCCGACCCCGGGCAGGCTGGTCAGGACATCCCGGTCAGCCGGAACCTCCCCGCCGAAATCGCGCACCAGGATCTCTGACAGCGCGATCACGTTCTTGGCCTTGGTGTTGAACAAGCCAATGGTCTTGATGTGCTGCTTCAGCGCATCCTCGCCGAGCGCGACCATCTGCGCGGGCGTCTTCACTTCGCGGAACAGCGCCCGGGTTGCCTTGTTGACCCCCACGTCGGTGGCCTGCGCCGAAAGCACCACTGCGACCAGCAGCTGATAGGTATTGCCGAACTCCAGCTCAGTCTCGGGCGAAGGATTGTCCTCAGCCAGACGCCGGAAGAATTCGAAGATCTGGTCTTTCTTCACTGGGTCGGCGGAGCCTTGGGATGGGCGGCCTTCCACTCCATCGCCCGCAGAGCGCGCTTTTCAACCGACGGGTGGGTGTAGAATAGCACCTCTTCAAGCGCCGAGGGACGCGGGTAGCGGTATTCGGCGGTCTTGACCAAGGCCGTGGCCAGCGCGTCTGGCTCGTTCACTGTCTTCAGCGAATAGGCATCGGCTTCCTTCTCACCAATCCGGGTCAGATTGTTGGTGATCGGGGTGACCAGCAGGCCGAGGACCGATCCCACCACCATGAATACCGGCAGCCCACGCGGTTCACCCAGCGTCGCATCGCTACCGAGCAGCCGCGCGGTCGGGGCAAACAGCCGGTTGAGCAAGAAGAATAGCAGCATCGCAATCAGCGGCATGACCACCGCCGCGCGCCAGGCATGGCCAAGCTTGTAATGCCCGGCCTCATGCCCGGTCACGGCAAGGACTTCGGCCAGAGTCGCTTCTTTCAACGCGACATCGGAAATCGCAATTCGCGCCGAGGGGCCGATCCCGGTGACATTGGCGGTGAACCGCTCCGACTGGCGGGAACCATCGTACATGAAGATCCGGTCATGCGGGATCGCGACATCGTCCGCGATCTGCTCGAGCGCGGTGCGCACCGTCCCCGGCGGTACAGGTTCGTACTTGTTGAACAGCGGGTCGATCAGGCTGGGACCCGCTAGCAGCATCAGAAGAACCCCGCTGGCGGTAAGCCCACCGCCCCACAGCCACCAACGCGCGCCGGTCTTGCGGATCAGCGCATAGACCCCGAGCATGAACAGCGCACCGAGCCCAATCTCGAACACCTCGCCCAGAGCCCATTGGCCCAGAAAATCGCCCAGCGGCTGCTTGGAAAGGTCATAGGCGTGCTGGCGCTGCCAATCAGTGTAGAGTGACCAAGGCAAGCTCAGCAGGTCGGAAATAGCGAAAAACGCGGCGCTCACCGCCAGCGTCGCCACTGCCCAGCGGCGCCCGGACATGCGCTGCGCCACCCGGTCGAGCACTTTGGAGCGCACGATCAGCCACGCGATCAGGATCGAAACCAGCGCCCCCGCCAACAGCAGCCAGTGGTTGCCGGTGGTATAGGCCTGGGCCTTGGCCAGTGCCTCTGGCCCAAGGCTGTCGATCATACGCGCGGTTTCGGCGGCTGGGGTCAGAGTGGCAGTCATCAAGTTCTTCCCGTTGTGTATTGCTAACCTAATACAGCCTCGAAGGCGTCGGTCAAGTCAAAGCCCCAACACCTCGGCCATTACGTACCGCCCGGCAGGCTTCCCCATCAGCCACTGCGCCGCGTGCACTGCGCCCTTGGCGAAGATCCGGCGATTTTCGGCCAGATGGGTCAGCGCGATCCGCTCGTCATCGGCGAGGAACTGAACGGTGTGATCCCCTGCCACCGATCCGCCGCGCAGGCTGGCAAAGCCGATCGTGCCCGGCGCCCGCGCCCCGGTGATCCCGTCACGCCCACGCATTGATTGCGCCGCAAGGTCGATCCCGCGGCCCTCAGCCGCTGCCTGCCCCAGCAGCAGCGCGGTGCCCGATGGGGCATCGACTTTCATCCGGTGGTGGGTCTCGGAAATCTCGATATCCCAGTCCTCGCCCAGCCGGCTGGCGGCCTCGCGGACCAGATGCGCGAGCAGGGTCACCCCCAGCGAAGTATTGCCGGTTTGCAGCACGGCGATCTTCACCGCCGCATCATCGCACAGCCAATGGTGGCGTTCCTCAAGCCCGGTGGTGCCGACGACGATTGGAATGCCGGCCACCAGCGCCGCGTCGAGGTTGCCCTCCAGCGCCGCCGGGGCCGAGAAATCGACCAGCACGTCTGAGGCTGCGGCCAGTGCCGCCAGATCACCGTCCTGATCGACCCCGCCGGCATAGGCCTCACCCGATACGGCAATCGCCTCGACCAGCGCCTGCCCCATGCGCCCTGCGCTGCCGATGATGCCGATTCTGGCCATTGCTACTCCCCTTGGTCCCGTGCTTCATGGGGGACATGAGCAAAATCCGCAACATCGTGATCCTGACCGGCGCCGGCGTTTCCGCCGAAAGCGGGATCGATACCTTTCGCAGCGCTGGCGGCCTGTGGGAACAGCACCGGGTTGAGGACGTTGCGACCCCGGAGGGCTTTGCCCGCGATCCTGATCTGGTCCTGCGGTTCTACGATGCCCGCCGCAAAGCAATCCAGACCAAGCAACCAAATGCCGCCCATTTGGCACTCGCCCGGCTGGAGGCGGAATGGGGCGGCAAGCTGCTGCTGGTCACCCAGAACGTCGATGACCTGCACGAACGCGGCGGATCGAGCCAAGTGCTGCATATGCACGGGCAGCATCTCAACGCCTGGTGCACCAGCTGCGACGTGCGCAGCCGCTGGACCTCGCCCTTGATTGATCGCCCGCCCTGCCCGGTCTGTCAGGCGCGCAGCCTGCGTCCCGACGTGGTCTGGTTCGGCGAAATGCCCTACCGAATGGGCGAGATCTATGCCGCACTGCGCGAGG
>VFKS01000095.1 GCA_009885425.1 Novosphingobium sp. | reverse complement strand
GCCGCCGATGATGCTTGCGGTTGCGCGCTCTCCCCGCTTTGCCTATCGCACCCGGCAAGGATCACGGCAAAGCCAAGGAATACGGCGTTGAGCAAACGGGACGACAGCACGGCAGGCTCCAATTCGATGTGGGGCGGACGGTTCGCCGAAGGGCCCGCCGCGATCATGCGTGAGATAAATGCCTCGATCCCGTTCGACAAGGCTCTGTGGCGCCAAGACGTGGCCGCAAGCAAGGCCCATGTCGCGATGCTGGCTGCGCAGGGGATCGTTTCGGCCGAGGACGCCGCGCTGATCGCGGGCGGGCTGGACCAAATCGCGGCCGAGTATGAACAACACGGCGTGCCTGAGGACTGGGACCTTGAAGATATCCACATGACCACCGAAAGCCGCCTGGCCGAACTGATCGGCGCGGCGGCTGGCCGGCTTCACACCGCGCGCAGCCGCAACGATCAGGTTGCGACCGATTTCAAGCTGTGGGTGCGCGAGGCCATGGCGGCGGCCGATGCCGGGCTGCACGCGCTGCAAGTCGCGCTGGTTACCCGCGCGGCCGAGCACGCCGCCAGCATCATGCCCGGCTTCACGCACCTGCAAACTGCGCAGCCGGTCACGCTGGGGCATCACTTGCTGGCCTATTACGAAATGCTGGACCGCGATCGTTCGCGGATTGCCGATGCCCACGCCCGCGCGGGCCAGAGCCCGCTCGGCGCAGCGGCCTTGGCCGGAACCGGGTTTCCGATTGACCGCCAGGCTACCGCAGCGGCGCTGGGCTTTGCCGAACCGACCCGCAACAGCCTCGATTCGGTATCCGACCGCGATTTCGCGCTCGATTACCTGATGGCGGCGGCGCAGGCTGCGTTGCACCTGTCGCGGCTGGCCGAGGAACTGATCATTTGGGCCAGCCAGCCGTTCGGGTTCGTCACCTTGCCCGACAGTCTATCGACCGGCAGTTCGATCATGCCGCAAAAGAAGAACCCCGACGCGGCCGAGCTGGTGCGCGGCCATTCGGGCCGAATCGCAGGCTGCCTGACCAGCCTGATGATGACCATGAAGGGTCTCCCGCTGGCCTATTCGAAGGACATGCAGGACGATAAGCCCCCGGTATTTGAGGCCGCCAGCCTGCTCACGCTGAGCCTGGCCGCGATGACCGGGATGGTCGCGGGCGCAGCCTTCCGAACCGAGCGGATGCGGGCGGCGGCCGAGCAGGGCTATGCCACGGCTACGGACCTCGCCGATTGGCTGGTCCGCGAGGCTGGGATCCCGTTTCGCGAGGCGCACCACATCACCGGGGCGGCGGTGAAGATGGCGGAAAGCAAGGGGCTGGCGCTCGATCAGCTCGACCTCACCGACCTACAAGCGATCGATCCCCGGATTGACGCGCGCGTGTTCGCCGCGTTGTCGGTCGAGGCATCGGTCGCGGCGCGTGCCAGCTATGGCGGAACCGCGCCCGATCAGGTAAGGGCGCAGTTGGCCGCAGCGCGCCTCGCGCTCGGTCTGGAGTGAACCGATGCGCCGCCTGATCGTCCCTGCCGTGTTGCTTGGCCTTGCTGCCTGCGGGCAGAGCGCGCCGCTGAAACCCGCGACGGGTCAGCAATTGCCGGTCGCGCCCTATGGCCGCGATGGCCGCGAAGTGGCAGAAAACCTGCTAAAACCGACGCCACAGGCCGCGCCGGAACGCAGTGTCGAACTGCGAAAACGGTCGGAGGAGCGCCTCCAAGACCCGTTCGACCTGCCCCCTCCCGACGACGAGTAGTTTCCCATGGATCATTTTGAATTTCGCGACGGCGTCCTCCACGCCGAAGACCTGCCGCTGACTGCGATTGCCGAGGCGGTCGGCACGCCCGTCTATGTCTATTCACGCGCCACGCTGCAACGCCACGCTCAGGTGTTCCGCGATGCCCTGGCGATCCTGCCGCGCGTGCATATTGCCTTTGCGATCAAGGCCAATCCCAACCTGGCCGTGCTGCGGGTGATGCAGCGCGAAGGGCTGGGCGCGGATGTCGTCTCGGGCGGCGAAATGGACCGGGCACTGGCCGCTGGGATGCCGGCTGAGGACATCGTCTTTTCGGGCGTTGGCAAACAGCACCATGAAATGATCGCAGCGCTTGAAGCCGGGATTGGGCAGTTCAATCTCGAAAGCGAAGAAGAAGGTGCCGAGCTGTCTGAGCTGGCGCAGGCGCGCGGGCTGACCGCGCAATGCGCGCTGCGGGTCAATCCCGATGTCGATGCCCGTACCCACGCCAAGATCTCGACCGGCAAGGCCGAGAACAAGTTCGGCGTGCCGATTGATCGCGCGGTGGAGATCTACAGCAGCCTTGCGGCGCTGCCGGGGCTCAACATGCGCGGGGTGGCGGTCCATATCGGCAGCCAGCTCAATAGCCTTGAACCGTTTGAAGAGGCGTTTGAGAAGGTTGGGAGCCTGCTTTCCGATCTGCGCAGCGCCGGTCAGACTGTGACCCATGCCGACCTCGGCGGCGGGATCGGCGTGCCTTACAAGGCGGGCGAAGTGTTCCCCACGCCGCAAGCCTATGCCGCGATGGTTGCGCGGGTCACAGCCGATTGGAACGTCACCTTGATGTTCGAACCGGGCCGGGTGATCTGCGGCAATGCCGGGGTGCTGCTGACCAAAGTGGTACGGGTAAAACGCAGTTCCAACCAGGTCCCGTTCATGGTCGTCGATGCGGCGATGAACGATCTGGCCCGCCCAGCAATGTACGGCGCCTGGCACGATTTCGACGCGGTGAAGCCCACGGGTGAACGGATGACGGCGCATATCGTCGGGCCAATCTGCGAAACTGGTGATACCTTTGCGATGGACCGCGAGACGGACGCATTGGTCGCGGGTGATCTGGCGGTGTTTCGCACCGCCGGCGCTTACGGCGCGACCATGGCCAGTTCCTACAATTCGCGCGGCTTTGTGCCCGAAGTGATGGTCG
>VFKS01000020.1 GCA_009885425.1 Novosphingobium sp. | reverse complement strand
ATTTCCTTGAGCTTGCGGGTGATCGAATATTCGTTTCCGATCAGGATGTTTTTTGCAACTTGCTGGGTAATGGTCGATCCGCCGCGGGCCCGTTCGCCCGAACCGATCTTGGATGCATAGTCCACCACTGCCCCGGCCAGGCCGCCGAAATCGACCCCGCCGTGGCTCCAGAATGTCTTGTCTTCGGCCGAAAGATAGGCGTTGATCAGCGGCTTGGGGAAATCGACAAACCGCAGTTGGACTCGCCGTTCGCGGGCATAGGAATAGACGATATCGCCGTTCACACCGCGCACCATGCTGGGCAAACGCGGCTGATAGGTCAGCAACCGATCCGCCGAGGGCAGGTTCCAGGTTACCGCCAGAAAGAGGATGGCCAGCGCAAGCAACCCAGCTCCGCCGACATAATTGACGATCCGGAATCGTTTGCTGGCTTCCCAACGCGCCTGGTGCCAGCGCCCGAACCGGCTGTCCGCCAGCCGCCCGCGCAGGCCTAAGGTCCAGCCCCAGGCGATTGCCAACGCCGACCGAGCCCCAGAAAACAGGCCGCGCGCCTCACGGCGGATGCGCAGATGTACGGATTCGGGAGTGTCGTTGTCAGCCATGGCTGCTGCGTTCTAGCATGGGGAAAGGCCGCATTGCCAGACGGTTCCTATGCCCCACCGACAGATCCCTTGGAGCGGGCAAAAAACACCCGGATCGCCTGATCGATCACCTGCGCGAAAGCGAGGCGACCGGCAGGCGAGGTCAGCCGCGCAACGTCGATGGGATTGTTGATATAGCCGCTTTCAAACAACACCGAAGGCACTTCGGGGGCCTTCAGCACGGCAAAGGCCGCGGACTGTGGCTCAGCCTCCTTGAACGGCATGCGCCCGCGCCCTTCGCGCAGGATCAGAGCGGCAAAGCCCTCCGAGCCGGCTTGCGCGCGGCGTTGGGACAGATCGACCAGCACCGCGCCGACGTTCTCGCCATAGTCCTGCATCGCCACGCCGTTGATCGAATCCGCCGCATTTTCACGCGCGGCCATCCGCTCGGCCACTTCGTTGCTGCCTTTGGCCGAGAGGGTATAAACCGTCGCGCCGATCGCGCCGGTGCTCACTTCGGTGCTGTCGGCATGGATTGAAATGAACAGATCGGCACCCAGTCGCCGCGCTATGGCCGAGCGTTCGCCCAGAAAAATGTAGCTGTCATCGCTGCGGGTCAACGCCACGCGGACGCCGCCGCCCCGCAGCAATTCGTCTTTCAGCGCCAGCGCCAACGCCAGAGTCAGATCTTTCTCCAGCGTTCCAGCCGTGCCCGCACCGGGATCCTTGCCGCCATGCCCGGGATCAATCACCACAAGCGGACGGGTCGCGTCGACCGGCCCCTCAACCTTGGGCAACTTGGCCTGCGCGTCCGGATCGGGCAATTCAACGCTGACCACATAGTCAAAACCACGCCCGACCAATCCGAACGAGCGATCTGCCAGCACCAACGCGCCGAAAACGGCCACCGGGACCAGAAAAACTCCCAACAGGATCAAGACGCGACGCATTGTGCAGCAACCCTTAGTCAGGCCAGAGCAGGCGCGCAATCGCCTTGCCGCCCTGCCCAAGCGGTGCTAGTCACGCCCGATCCGGATGCCTTGGCCGCGTAGGTTGAATGCCATCCGGGGGGAGAATCCGGGAACAATGCCCCGGATCAATCAGGTTGATGCCGTAATGAGTAGCCTTTCACCGTCCTGCCTGCCGCACGCCATTGGCGCAGCGGTGGTGTTGGCGGATGGCCGTGTGCGCACCACTTTGACGCACCATCTTGTTACAGCAGACACGCTCGTCGCCGCCGGAACCAATTTCGGTCCCGGCCTATTCGTCACATCCGCGCGAAGGAACCGGCCTGGCCCGGACGCGCGCGGACGTTCCGCACACAGCCGCGCCAATCCACGGATCGCCCCATTGGGGCCGGACCCGCTTTGGCGCGCACGGAGAATTTATAATGACTACGCGCATGCTAATCGATGCGCGCCACCCGGAAGAAACCCGGGTGGCGGTGCTCAAGGGCAATCGGATTGAAGAGTTCGATTTTGAATCTGCCGACCACAAGCAAATCAAAGGCAACATTTACCTCGCCAAGGTAACCCGGGTAGAACCATCGTTGCAAGCGGCTTTCGTCGATTTCGGCGGCAACCGGCATGGCTTTCTGGCCTTCAGCGAAATTCATCCGGACTATTACCAGATCCCGAAGGAAGACCGCGAAGCCCTGCTGGCCGAAGAAGCCGCTCATGCTGAGGAAGAGGCCGCCCTGCGCGCCATTGCCGAGGGTGAGGAAGACTTTGTTGGCGATGACGAATTGGGCGAAAGCCTGGCCGATGACTTGGCCGGGACCAGCCACGACCATCATCACGACGACGATGACCATCACGACGACGACTTCGGCGGATTGACCGAGGTTGATACCGACGAGAAGGACGAAGTCGCCACGATCGAAGACGGCCATGTCGAAGGCGCCTTTGATCACGAAGCCGACGAGCATGCCGAAGGTGAAGGCGATGACAGCGGCCGCCGCGGTGGACGCGGCCGGGGCCGCCGCCGTCAGGGCAGCAGCAGCGGCAATCGCGGCCACGCCAAGGAAGCCGACGAGCTGCGCGCCAAGCGGATGGCGCTGCGCCGCCGCTACAAGATTCAGGACGTGATCCAGCGCCGTCAGGTGCTGCTGGTCCAGGTCGTCAAAGAAGAACGCGGCAACAAAGGCGCGGCGCTGACCACCTACCTCAGCCTGGCTGGCCGCTATTGCGTGCTGATGCCCAATTCCAGCCATGGCGGCGGGATCAGTCGCAAGATCAACTCAAGCTCTGACCGCAAGCGCCTGAAGACGATCGTTGCCGAGATGGACCTGCCCAAGTCGATGGGCTGCATCGTCCGGACCGCCGGGCTCAGCCGCACCAAGGTTGAAATAAAACGCGATTTCGACTATCTGGCCCGGCTCTGGGACGAGATCCGCGAGACCACATTGGGCAGCACTGCTCCGGCGTTGATCCATTCGGACAGCGACCTGATCAAGCGCGCGATCCGCGATATCTATAACAAGGACATCGAGGACGTCGTGGTTGAGGGCGAAGGCGGCTATCGCGCCGCCCGCGATTTCATGAAGTTACTGATGCCGAGCCACGCCAAGCGGGTGAAGCATTACGCCGATCCGGTTCCGCTGTTTCAGCGCTACGGCGCCGAGGATCAGCTGACCGCGATGTACGATCCCGAAGTCCAGCTGAAATCGGGCGGTTACATCGTAATCAACCCGACTGAAGCGCTGGTCTCGATCGATATCAACTCGGGCCGCTCGACCAAGGAGCATGGGATCGAAGCGACTGCGCTCAACACCAACCTCGAAGCCGCCCGCGAGATCGCCCGTCAGCTGCGCCTGCGCGATATGGCCGGGCTGGTGGTGATCGACTTTATCGACATGGAGTACAGCTCCAACGTCCGTAAGGTCGAAAAAGCGATGAAGGACGCGCTCAAGAACGATCGCGCCCGCATTCAGGTTGGCCGAATCTCCAGCTTTGGTCTGATGGAGATGAGCCGCCAGCGTCTGCGCACCGGCGTGCTCGAAGCCACCACCCGTGGCTGCCCGCACTGCGACGGGACGGGCCTGGTCCGCACCGCCTCCAGCGCCGGTCTCTCGGCGCTGCGCCTAATCGAAGAGGAAGCCGCCAAGGGCAAGGGTTCGATCGTCTCGCTCTACGCCAGCACCGAAGCGGCGGTCTATCTGCTCAATGCGAAACGCAGCGATCTCGCCGAGATCGAGCACCGCTATGGCGTACGGGTCGAGGTCCTTCCAGAAGGCGAAAACGAAGGCGCCAAGATGCGGGTCGGCTCGTCCGGTCCGCGGCCTGAGTTCACGCCGGTGTTCGAACCGATCGTAATCGAAGACGATGATGACGATCTGATCGAGGATGAGGACGACACCGAAGCCGAAGCTGAAGAACGCAGCGATGATCGCGGTGAAGATGGCGAGGCCCACGGGAAACGCCGCCGCAGTCGCCGCCGTCGGGGCGGTCGCGGCCGCGATGACGAGCGTGGCCCGCGCGAGGAAAGCGAAGCTGCAGGCGAAGGTGACGACTCCGAGTCAGAAGCCGATGCCGAGCAGGATGGCGAACGCGAAACAGAAGGCGGCGAAGATGGCGATGCGCCGCGCAAAAAGCGCCGGCGCGGTCGTCGGCGGCGCGGTGGCCGTGGTCGCGGTGAAGGCGGCGAAGGTGCTGAAGGCGGCGAAGCTGGCGATCAAACCGGCGACGCAGGTGATGACGCGGCTGAAGCCGCTGCTGATGAACCGGCTGAAGCCGCGGTTGAAGCCGAAACACCGGCCAAACCCAAGCGCGTCCGCCGCAAGAAGGTCGATGCCGATGAAGTCCCCGCTGCCGATGCGCCTGCGGTTGAAGTCGCTGCCGAACCCGCAACGGACGAAACCCCGGCCAAGCCCAAGCGGGCCCCGCGCCGCAAGAAGGCTGATGCCGAAGTTGCGGTGGTGGTCGAAGCTGTCGAGGCAGTGGCCCCGGCTGAGCAGGAAAGTGCAGAAGCCCCGGCCAAGCCCAAGCGGACTCGCAAGAAAGCTGCTGAACCTGCGGCTGAAGTTGCTGCTGCCGAAACCGCTGAGGGTGACGCTGAATCAGACGCCAACCCCCGGCGCGGCTGGTGGCAGCGGACCTTTGGCGAATAAGTTCCAGGTCTATCCTTGAATCAATGCAAAACCCCGCGCGGTCACACTGACCGGGCGGGGTTTTTCTTTGCCATCAAAGGCAGAGCTCAACCGGCCTTGATCGCCTGTCCCCACTCCATCCATCCGGCGAACTTCGGCGTTTTAGGAGCATAACGCTGGCCGCCATCGTGCACCTCAAACCCGCCTGCGGTGATTGCTGCAGTTACCGGGCGAGTCAGATGGCATCCGCCAGCCAGTTTCTTCCAGACCGGCTCGATCCGGTCCTGCCATTTCTGGACCGACGCATCGGGCGCCCGGCCATGTTCGGCATAAAGCAGTTGGCCGCCCGGCTTCAAGATACGCCGCAACTCGCGCAAGGTTTCAGCCTGACTGCCGACCGAGCAAAGGGTAAATGTGCAGACCACCGTGTCAAAGCGGGCGTCCTCAAACGGAATGCTCTCGCCAAATCCCTGCCGGATATCGGCCTGCCAGCCCTTCTTGGCCGCCTCAGCGCGGGCGAAGTCCAAACCTTTACCAGACGGATCAAGACCGGCGTAGCTGGTGATCCGGTCGGAATCATAGAGTTGCTGGTTGATCCCGCCGCCGCAGCCGATCTCGAACACCGCACCGCTGGCCTGGGGCACAACCTTTTCGCGCAGGGCCATGATTGCCGGGCTGGAACAGGCGCATTTGATAAAGCGCGGAACCACATGCTCGTCATACCAGGTACCAAAACCCATCACTGCGTCTCCATTTTCGATCACGCAAATGGCTTTATGCCACAAACAGACCCCGGACTATAATGTATTTGGTGCCAGTCCGCTCAGCGATTAGACTGCCAGGACTATGGCCGACATCCTTAAACAAACCGCGCTTCTCGATGCCCTGACCGACAAGCAGAGAGAGGTAATCGCACTGGTGTCTGAGGGCATGACAAGCAAAGAAATTGCCCGAAAACTGGGCATTTCCGAAAGCGCAGTCAACCAGCGGATCGAAGTGACACGGCAGCGCCTGGGCGGGATGTCGCGCGCCCAGATCGCGCGAATCTACCGTCAGACCAGCACGCTGGTGATCACCATCCCGACCAGTAATTCGCTTACAGGTAAGTCAATCCAGCTTCAGCACGGGGCCGAGCCAGAGCAGCACTCGTCCCCGGAGGGTGCCGAGGCCCTGTTGGCATCTGCCAGCAATGGAACCGGCGTGTTGCAACCCTCCACCTTTTCCCCTCAACCGCTGGCTCCCGACAGCACCGTGAAGCGGCTGGCGGTGATTGTCGCAGTCGCGTTTGGTCTTCTGGCCAGCGCTGTGTTGGTCCTGGCGGCCGCTCAGGCACTCAACGCGATCGCGCCGAAATGATCTCGTTCGAAACTGCGCTGTTAGATCGGTCGCCGACGATTCTTGGCGCGACGGCTGTAGTTGCCTTGCTAATGGCATGGCGCTTTGGCCGGGCACCAGAACGGTTCTTGGCAAGCCTGCTGCTTGCGATCGTTGCATCCGATCTACTGCTCGGGATGCCTGATTCCGGCCGCGCGGCATACGACAGGTTCCGCATCGGGATCACAGTGCGCGACGCGCTCGTTCTGGTCGGCGTCGGCGCCGTCGCACTGCGCGCCAACCGGCTCTATCCTCTGGTTATGGCCGGAGCAGCCTTGGTTGCGGCGCTCGCTCACCTGATGCGCTGGTTAGAACTGTTTCAGGGGCATTTCAGTTACCTCGTGCTGACCACGGCTCCCGGCATTGTGATTGTCGCTGCATTCCTAACCGGACTGGCCCTGCATATCCGGCGCGAGCGGCTGTCTGGACCCTACCCCGCATGGCGTGAAACAGCGCTACCGCCAGCGATTGCCGACTCACACAAGCTCGCTTAGCCTGACACTGGAACCGCGAGGCTCGATGGCGGGCATTCGTCCGCAAAGGGGACGCTGCGGAGCGTATCTCCTTGCAGTCGTCCTTCGGGCCGGATCCTGATGAACCGCCTTTGGGCGATGGGCCGCAACTTTCCGCACTTTTTGAACGCAGACGAAACTCGGTTCAGCCGCGAAAGCCGCCCTCACTGCTTGATCCGACACGGCGCCTTTACGGCGATTGTTGTGCTGGCGCTGGCCTGCACTGCGGGCATCACCCTTCGGCTCGGTCCATAGGGATAGCGCCAAAATTTCCCCAACGGACGCTTGATCCTGCGGCCCATATCGTTAGAGACGAGGTCAAGACCGGCCCAAACGGCCGCTAGCGAGCAAGGACCGACATGGCCAGTTTCACTCTTCCTGCCAACAGCAAGATCAGCGGTGAAGGCACCCACCATAAGGCCGTTGGGGCGGCCCGGGTCAAGAAATTCACCGTCTATCGCTACGATCCCGACAGCGGCAAGAACCCGCACTATGATGTGTTCGAACTCGACCTTGATGCCTGCGGGCCGATGGTGCTTGATGCGCTGATCAAGATGAAGTCAGAAATGGACCCGACGCTGACCTTCCGCCGCTCGTGCCGCGAAGGGATCTGCGGATCCTGTGCGATGAACATGAACGGCCGCAATGGCCTCGCCTGCACCACCGCGATTGAAGATCTTGACGGCGATGTGCGGATCACCCCGCTGCCTGCTATGGAAGTGATCAAGGATCTCGTTCCGGACTTCACCCATTTCTATGCGCAATATTCGTCGATCCGGCCTTGGCTGCAAACCGTGACGCCCACGCCTTCGGGCAAGGAACGGTTGCAAAGCCCAGAGCAGCGGGAGAAGCTGGACGGGCTTTATGAGTGCATCCTGTGCGCCTGCTGCTCCACCTCGTGCCCCAGCTACTGGTGGAACTCTGACAAGTTCCTGGGCCCCGCGATTCTGCTCCAGGCCTACCGCTGGCTGGCCGATAGCCGCGACGAGATGACCGGAGAACGGCTCGACGAACTGGAAGATCCGTTCCGGCTCTATCGCTGCCACACGATCATGAACTGCGCCAACGTCTGCCCCAAGGGGCTGAGCCCTGCCCGCGCTATTGCCGAAATCAAGAAGATGCAGGCGGAGCGCCACGTTTGAGCGACGATCGGGGTTTCCGAAGTGAGCCTGATCCCGAGAATCCGGGCTGGCATACCTGGCAGTTGAACGATCCGACCCGGTTCAACAGCTGGATGTTTCCCAAGCTGCTGGTCCGGGCTGAGTCCGCCAACAAGGCCCGCCTGCGGATGTACCCGGAGCATCGCCACACCAATTTGGGTAACAATATCCACGGCGCTGCGGTGATGGCGCTGATCGATATCGGCCTGTTCGCCTGTTCCCGCCAGTTGGGCATTATTGAGGCTGGCACTGCAGTCACGCTTGATCTCAATGTCCAGTTTATCGGCGCAGGAAAGCCTGACACTCCCTGTGACGCGGTGACCGAATTGCTCAAGGAAACCCGCCGCCTCGTATTCCTGCGCGGCGTGGTCGAACAAGGCGAAGGCAATCTGATCGCCGCATATTCAGGAACCATCCGCAAACCCACCGCACCGCGATGACTAAGGTTCTGGCGCGTTACAAGGAGCTTGTCGCAGCTGGCGAGCTGCGACCCGATCCTCAGCAGCTTGACGCTGCAGTCCGGCTCGATGGTTTGCAATCCCAGCTCGAAGGCATGCGCGGCGCCAAGCCTGCCGGGTTCTGGCAACGGTTGCGCGGGATCAGGCCGCACTATGAGCGCGGGGTCTATTTGTGGGGCGGGGTCGGTCGCGGCAAGTCGATGCTGATGGATCTGTTCTTCAGCTGCGTCGCAATTGAGCGCAAACGCCGGGTTCACTTCCACGCCTTCATGCTCGAAGTCCACGCCCGGTTGCGCGAGGCCCGCAGCAGCGAAAGCGGCGATCCCATTCCCGTCGTAGCGGCGGCACTGGCGAGCAACCTCGATCTGCTGGCTTTCGACGAGATGGTGGTCAACAATTCTGCCGATGCCATGATCATGAGCCGGCTGTTCACCGCGCTGATCGAAACCCACGCCGTGACCATTGTGGCCACATCAAACCGCGCCCCAAGCCAACTCTATAAGGACGGGCTCAACCGCGAGCACTTCCTGCCGTTCATCGCGATGATCGAGCGTGAGCTGGATGTTCTGGCCTTGAACGGCCTGCACGACTACCGGCTCGAACGGCTGGCGGGTCTTGATAGCTGGCATAGCCCGCTGGGTGATGCAGCCACGGCGCAAGTGCGCGAGGCGTTCTTTCGGCTGACCGACTATCCGCCCGAGGACAGTGCGCACGTGCCCTCGGCCGAACTCGATCTGGGTGGCGGACGGCTCCTGCATGTACCCAAAAGCCTGAAGGGTGTCGCGGTGTTCAGTTTCAAACGCCTCTGCGCAGAGGCGCGCGGGGCGAGCGACTATCTGGCGATCGCCCAAACCTATCACACAGTGATCCTGGTCGGAATTCCGCAAATGGGGCCGGACAGCCGCAATGAAGCCGCACGCTTTGTCACGCTGATCGATGCGCTGTACGAACACAAAGTGAAGTTGTTCGCGACCGCCGCGACAGAGCCTGAAGCGCTCTACCGAGCCGGCGACGGTGCGTTTGAATTCGAACGGACCGTCAGCCGGCTAAAGGAAATGCAGAGCGCCGACTACCTCGCCGCTGGCCACGGCGAGGACTAGATATCCAGCCGGACAGTCAAGCGAATATCGCGCCCCGCAAGCGGCGCGTAGTCCTTGAGATAGGACGCATGCCGCCGAGCATCGACATCGAACAGATTGTTGCCGGATAGGATCAGGCTAAGCGGCCCGTCATCGCCCAGCGGCCGCCAGGTCGCTGACAGACTGAACAAGGTGTATCCCGGAGTAGCGGTTTCAAACACGGCAGTCCGGTTCTGGGCAAACACGTGCTCCACTTCGACCAGCAGATCGAGATGCGGGGACGCCGCCTTCAACCCGCCCAGCATCCGCAGCGGCGGAATTCGCGGCGCAGGCCCAGCTCCATCGATCTCGGCGTGAACATAATCGACCAAGCCATTGGCTGAAATGGTCCATGAGCCCGGCTTGGCCAGCGTTACTTCGGCCTCAGCCTCAAACCCATAGAGCCGGGCATTGGCTTGCCTGACCTGAAATTCGGGCAGGCCGTCCTCGATTGCACCGGTCCGCTCTTCATAAACGAAGTTGTTGTACCGGCTGTGAAAAATTGAAGCTTCGAACCGCAACCCTTCAACATTGCCGCGCAGGATGCCTTCTGCAGTCCAGGCCTGTTCAAGCTTCAGATCGAGATCGCCAACTTCGAACGCTGATGTGCCCGCATGGGGTCCGTTTGCAAACAATTCTTCGGCCGAAGGCGCCCGCGATGTACGCGACAGGTTGGCGGCAACTTTCCAGCCCGGTGCCATATCGTAAGCCGCACCAAAGGCCGCTGAAAATGCGTCGAACCGGCGTTCACCGGCGAAAAACTGGGGCTGCGAAGCATCGGGCTTGGCGACCTGCCGGCTGCGCTCAAAACGCGCTCCGCCTTCCAGCATCAGCGGGCCGCTTTCCCATTGCTGAAGCGTGAAGAACCCGATCTGCTCGCTGCTGTTGCGCGGCAGAAAGGCTTCCGCGCCCACCACGTTGAAATCGCGGTTCATGTACTGCGTTCCGGTGACGCCTTTCCAGCCGCCGCGCTGGGCCTGAACCAGTTCGAGCCGCGCCTCCATCCCGGTGCTGGAAAAGGTCGTTCCGATCGCGCCATCGGGTTCGATCTCGTTGTGAACATAGTCGCCAAAGGCATAGCGGAAGGCCAGCTTCTCGATCAAATCGCCGCCGGTCACTACTTCGGCGCGGGCATCGATCCGATCCTGCCGCAGCTTGATCCGCGGAGCCTCCTGTCCCTGCCCCGGCTCTGTCGCAAAGCGCACCGGCACGCCATAGAGGCTATCATATTTGCTGTAGGCCACCCCGATATTTCCGCCATCGGTGACGAAGGCCAAGCCGACGCCGGCAGTCCAGGTGCGGTTGGCAGTATTGGGCAGAGTGCCTTCGATCGCCGCATTGGCGGCAAAGTCGATCTCCGGATCGGCCAACGGATCGGGCGGGAGCAGGCTTGAGGCAAGTGCAGTGGCGCGCAGCTCTGGGGTCAGGGCATGGCCACCGATCCGCAGATCGTCGGTCTTGAGCCAGGACCCATCGACGTGGCCAACCCAGTTTCCACCCAAGGGCACTTCAGCTGAGGCAGCCAGCATGCGCTCGTTCGCAGCGCTGCCATAGCCGCCCATTGCGCCAAAGTGGATCGCTTCATCCGGCACTGCATCGGGGATCCGCCGGTCGATCACATTGACCACCCCGCCGCTGGCCGACGAGCCAAACAGCAAGCTTTGCGGCCCGCGCAGGACTTCGATCCGCTGGGCCAGCAGTGGATTGACCACCGGGGCGTGATCGACCGAGGTGTTGGACACGTCGATCGAACCAATCCCGTTGGACAGCACCCGAACCCGCTCGCCCTGCAAGCCCCGGAGCACCGGACGCGAGGCGCTGGGGCCAAACGAGGTGGCCGAAACGCCGGGCGTGTGGGTCAGGCTATCGCCCAGCCCCGGCCGCAAATTGGCGGCGAGTTCGTCGGCCCGGACGATCGCAACACCCGAAATCGTATCCTCCCGCGAAGTCCGGCGCATCGCGGTAACGACGATCTCCTCATCATCGGCATGGTAATCGGATTGCGGCCCTTCCTCTGCGTGCGCCGCCATTGGCCAGGCCAGGGCAGCGGCAAGGGTCAGAGTGGCGGCAGTCCAGTTCAGGCTTATCATGCGGGGCATTCGGTCATCCGTTGTCTGTTGCGGGGCCTCTATAAGCACGGCCAAGCCTGCGTAACAATATCTCATTACAAACAGCTGAACGCCCTACCCTCCACCTGCAACCGCTTACCGCACTCGCCAAAACTGGCCGCAATTCCGGGTCCGCTGCGTCAATCTCGCGTTAGTTATAATCGAAATATTTACCAAATACCGGATAGAGCCGAACCATGCGGATCGGAACACGACCCTGCGAGCCTGTTCAGAGCGTTACCGGACGACCGGGGAACGCGCTGATCCTGCGCGCCTGCCTTGCGGGACCCGCACGATGATCTGGCCATTCAAGCGTAAAAGCGGGACCAAAAAGCCGATCAGCCGCCTCAGGATCTTCCTGTCGGCGCTGCTGATCAGCATGATCGCCGGTGGGATCGAACTGTTCGAGCCGCTCGAAGATTTTTATCGTGGTGGCCGCAATATGGTGCGGGAACGACCGGCTGATCAAAAGACTGTTGTTGTCGCAATCGACAATGACACCGTTCGACGGTTCGGCTCAAGCTACTATTCACGTAAGCACAACGCCACTTTGCTCGACAAGCTTTTTGCTAGCGGCGCCAAGCGGGTCTATTTTGACGAAGCCTTCTCGCAGCCAATGGACCCAGAAGGCGATGATGCATTTGCGGCATCCTTGGCGCGACACAAGGGCAAGGTGTTCCTTGGCGGCAACTCATTGCGCTCGCGCGCGCCAGACGGATCACTGGCGCTGACGCCAATGAAAAAGTTTTTGGTGAATGCACAAATCAGATCGTTCAGGTCTGCTCGGTCACCCTTTTCCTTGTCAGCAGAAGCCTATTACAGCGACGCGTTTGAAGGAAAGAAAACAAGGACCATTTCGGCCGACATGGCTAACTCTGACGGCGCGATTGAGGAAACCTATCGACCCGATTGGACGATTGCGGTTACGACCGTGCCCACGGTAAGTCTTCCAGACGTACTCGACAGCAAGACGCCAAAAACCGCCATAGACGGCAAGGACATTATCGTTGGCGTCACCTCAGTTGACAGCCCAGATTTTGTGCATGTGATTGGACAGGGCTGGTTTCCCGGAGTCTACATTCACGCGATCGGAGCGCAAACCCTTCGTGAAGGCAGGCCCAGCAACCTCGGCTGGATTCCAGGCTTGATTGCAGGCGCCTTGCTTTCTGCTCTGCTGCTTTTGGCGAAAAATAGAAAGCATATCGCAGCTACTGCGACTGGATCGATTGCAGTCGGCTTGGTTGCGCCGATCATGCTTGATAGCTGGCTCGTCACAGCTGACTTCATTCCAGCCTATGTGATGTTCGCAATGGTTGCCTATCGCTCCGCCACTTTGCGGCAGATCACCGATGCCAGACTCAAAAACGCCGGCACATTGCTGCCAAATCTCTCCGCGTTCCGCGAAGAGCCAATGGCGGGCAAGCGCGCCATCATTGCCTTGCGGATTCGGAACTACTCCGCAGTCTGCGCCAGCTTCGCGACCTCGGTTGAAGACGATCTCGTCACCGAGCTGGCCCGCCGTCTGACCCTGCCGGGCCAGGCACCAACATTCTATCAGGCCGAAGACGTGATCTACTGGCTCGGACCGCAGTTGCCGATGAATGAGCTGGAAGAGCATTTGACGGGTCTCGCCAAGTTGATCGAAATCCAGTTTGTGATTCAGGGCCGCAAGGTCGATATTCATGCCGCCTTCGGCGTCGACATGGAATTGTCGCGCGGAATTGCCACCCGGATTGGCCGTGCCTTGCTCGCGGCAGACAACGCGGCAGTCAATCACCAGCTGGTGCAGTTCAACACCAGCGAGAATGACGAAGACAGCGCCTGGGAACTGTCGCTCATGGGCGAACTGGACGCAGCAATCGACGCGGGCGACATCTGGATTGCTTTCCAGCCGCAGTTCGACCTGAAGGACGACCGGATTTGCGGGGCCGAAGCGCTGGTTCGCTGGCAGCATCCGACCCGCGGCGCGATTTCTCCCGAAGCATTCATCTTGCCAGCCGAAGCGCACAACCGGATCAAGCGGCTGACCTTCTATGTGCTGGAACAGGCCACCCGCGCTTCACGCTTTATCCTCGATGAGCGGCCTGATTTCCGGTTGGGCGTAAACATCTCGGCCGGCCTGTTCGAACTGCCTGAATTGCCGCGTGAGATCGCGGAGGTGCTAGCAAAAGTGAACTTCCCGCCAGAAAACCTGACCCTGGAGGTGACTGAATCAGCGTCGTTCGGTCAACACGAGATGGTCGCGGCTAATCTCAATGCGATCGAAGCAATGGGCATTCAGCTGTCGATCGACGATTACGGAACCGGCAATGCCACGCTGGAATATATGCGCTCGGTCCCCTGCCAAGAAGTCAAGATCGATCGCCGATTCATCGTCGGGCTGGTCAAGAACCAGAACGACATGCTGTTGGTCGAATCGACCATCGAACTGGCTCACGGAATGCACCGCCGGGTGATTGCCGAAGGGATCGAGGATCCCGAAACGCTCGAACTGCTCCGCAGTATCGGCTGCGATATTGCACAAGGCTATTACCTCGCCAAGCCGATGCGGATCGAAGCGATGGAAAGCCTGCTAGAGGCAGTTTCACGGATAAAGGCCGCTTAGGGCGGCCACGAAGACCTGGCTAACGAAACTCTTCGATCCCCAAAAGCCCAACCAAACCGATGCCTGCCGAATGGGCTTGAAACGCGGCACATTTCCCTTGCGAATCACTCACCTGAAACACGGGCTTGCGATTGTACGCAAGACTGCTGGCGCTGCCGGCCACCCGATCGTCGTTGACTCCATGATATTGGAAAAACCATGCATCGCATTGGTGTTAAATGGTTTTTTTACTGCGTTCACGCGATTCTTGGGTTAACAAACCCTTATTGCATTTGGTGAATATTTTGTTACCCTAAAGGGGAAGCAATAGCTGTTTGCTTTAGGTTCGACAGCAGGAGACGATCATGTTTGATTGGCTTAAAGACGTTTCGACCGGTCGCCGCTAAGTCGACTGGCCCAGCCAAAAACGGCCCGGACGGAAGTCCGGGCCGTTTTGCTTTGTTTGGCTTGTGCAGTCTTGGACCTAAATCGATAGCTTGCTTAGCGATCGGTCCAGCATCAGGAGCTGCCACAGCAACCGTCCATGATCGGATCGCCCGGCGATGTGCTCTTCTGCAAGCGCACCGAGACGGCGCGGTTCAAACCAGCCGGTGCGGGCCAGCGCCGAACTCGCCGCGATCCCGCGCGCGCTTTCCGCCAGCGGCCCGCGAAACCATTGGGCGATCGGGGTGACAAAGCCCTGCTTTTGCCGGAACAGGATCTCGTCCGGCAAATAGCGCTGCATAGTCTTCTTGAGCAGCCATTTGCCCTGGCCGCGCTTCAGCCGCAGTCCTTCAGGCAGACCGGCGGCAAATTCGATAAGGCGGTGATCGAGCAATGGCTCGCGCGCCTCAAGGCTGACAGCCATCGAGGTTCGGTCAACTTTGGTCAGGATATCGCCCGGCAACCAAAATTTGAGGTCGGCATACTGCGCCCGGTCCAGCCCCGACCGCGCCGGGGCTGACCGCATCAGGTCCTCCCACGGTTGCTCTGCCCGATAGTCACCGCGCAGCCGCAGGAACTCGGGCGAATAGAGCTGGGCGCGCAGCTCTGGCGGGGTCACGCCCACGGCGCGGGCATAGCCCGTCTCGCTGCTGGCCGAGAGCGACTGCAAGGTTGCCTTCGCCCGAAGCGGACGCGGCGCCCAATCGGCTTTCGGATAGATCGCCCCCAGCCCGCCAAACAGCGGCCCGCGCAGGCCTTGCGGCAGCAGGCCGCGCAGCCGGTCTTCGCTATGCTGGAATTTGTGCCGTCGATAGCCCGCGAAGGCCTCGTCTGCGCCATCGCCCGATAGCGCCACCGTCACCGTTTCCCGCGCCAGTTGGCAGACCCGCCAGGTTGGCAGGGCAGAGGCATCGGCGAACGGCTCATCAAACATCGCCGCCAGGGTATCGACATGATCGAAATCATCGGGTGAGACCTGCCGGGCGCGATGATCAGTGCCAAAGCGGTTGGCCACTTCGCTGGCGTAGCTGGTTTCATCCAGCGCGGCGACATCGAAGCCGATCGTGCAGGTCTTGACCGGATTGGAGCTGGCCTCTGCCATCAACGCGACCACAGCCGAGCTATCGACCCCGCCCGATAGAAACGCCCCAAGTGGCACGTCCGACACCATCCGGCTGGTGACCGCCTGCCGCAACAGATGGAGCAGCTCTGCTTCCAGATCGGCCGCGCGGCCTTTGTGCCGTTCAGCAAAGGAAACATCCCACCACTGCCGCGGCGCTGGCAGCGGGACATCGTGGCGCAGCAGCAGCGAATGGCCGGCGGGCAGCTTGTGCACCCCCGCCAGGATCGAGCGGTGATCGGGGACATAGCCCCAAGCGAGATAATCCTCGACCGCTAGCGGGTCGATCTCGCGCCGCAGCAGCGGATGCGCGATCAGGCCCTTGAGCTCTGAGGCAAAAGCCAGACTGCCATCGCTGAGCGGGGCGTAGAACAGCGGTTTCACCCCCAACCGGTCACGGGCGAGGAAAAGCGTGCGATCGCTCAGATCATAGATCGCGAAGGCAAACATCCCGTGCAGCCGAGGCAGGCAATCCGGGCCCCAGCGCTGCCATGCCGCGAGGATGACCTCACTATCGCCGTCGGTCTCAAACGTCGCGCCATGCCCGCGCAATTCCTCGCGCAGTTCGCGGTAGTTGTAGATTTCACCGTTGAACACCAACATCGCCCGGCCATCACTCGAGGCCATCGGCTGTGGCGATCCTGCCAGATCGATGATCGACAGCCGAAGGTGCCCCAGCCCCACGCCCGGCGCGGTCCACACCCCCTGCCCGTCTGGCCCGCGGTGAGCCATGGCCGCGCACATCCGCTCGATCCGCGCCGGATCGACCGGCTTGGGAGTGGAAAGGTGAAAGATTCCGGCAATTCCGCACATGGCTCGAAGCGCTTAGCGGCCTTCGCCGAAGCGGTCCATCCACGGCCCGATTTCGCCCACGGCGGCACGGAAGCTGCCAAGCGCAGCCGCCGGATCGTTGCCCCCGCTCGCTTCGGATGAGACGATCAGCAGCGCAGTCGGCCGCGCCCGCAGCAGCAGACGATCGCCGATATTGGCCAGTTTTAGCCTGATGTTGCTGCCGGTCAGCAGGTCTCCGCTGCGATACCAGGTTAGCGCCAGTCGCGGCGTTGCCCCGTTGTGCAGCAGGCGTTCACTCTTGGCCTGGGCGACATCCGGGCCTTCGCTTGTCCACGACCAACCGCTATTGGGGCGCAAGGCGCCCTCGCCAAATCCGCCTGCTTCCTTGCCTTCGGTCTGCGCGGCATAAAGCGCATAGAACACATCGACCCGCTGGCCTTTGGCATTACTGTACGAACCCAGCAGCCGGTGGTCCGCCCCGCCCGCGCGCGGTTCCCATGGGGCGGCGGGGACATAGTCAGCGCGCGTCCAGCCCGGCACTTCAGGCAGGAACACCTGTGAGGGCAAAGGCGCTCGCTGCCGCTCAGCCATGGCCGACCAGCCGATTCCGGCGCCGACCAGCAAGGCCGGGGCCAGTAGCAGCACCTGCCAGCCGGGCGCAGCGGATTCAAACCCGGCAAAGCGCGGGTCCGCCTGAATTGCAGCTCCGTCGATCATCGGATCGTCAATCCCGCGATCAAAGAACTTCCAAGACAGGCCCAGCACCGCCGCGATCACCAGAGCGAAGAATATCCAGCCGTAAATCAGATGGTCAATCCCGGCGGCTTTTTCGATCCCGACATATTGCGCGGCATAGATCGTGCCCCAGGCCCGCACCCCGTTGGCCAGGATCGGGACCACGACGCACAGCGCCATGAAGGCGGCACGGCGGTGCCAGCTGCGGAAACCGACGTTGGCCACCAATGTCCCAAGCGCGATCATCGCGATCAGAAATTTCACGCCAGAGCAGGCTTCGGCCACTTCGAACAGGCCGGCTGGGGTGTCGATGAACACTCCGTCGACCACTGCCGGAACCCCGCTCAGATTGACCAGCGCGATTGTCAGCGTCGCAGTAATGGTCTGCAGCGGCGGAACCAACTCGTCGCCAAACGGCACCAGAAAGGCCATGTAGGCCATCGGAAACAGCATGGCGCTGAATGTGCGCGGACCGAGCATGAGCAGCGCAACTGACGGCAGCATCGCCACTGCGGCGGCCTGGCGCAGCAGGTTGAACCCGGCAAACGTGCCCAGCACCCAGCCTAACAAAGCCAGCGCCAGCGGCACCAGCCCGCCGATCCAGCCGGCTGGTTCCAGCTCGCGCAGTTGCGCCAAGCGTTGCCAGATCAGCCAGCCGACGATCGCTGGAACCAACACGATGTGGTTATAAGTCGAACTGTTCCACCACTGATCGGCCATCGCCGCCCAATCGGGCCAGAAGGCGAGGATCAGTGCCAGCCAGGCCGTACCCAGCCGGATAGTCGCCTGCCGCCAGACTGGCGGCAGGCGCTCGATCAGCCCGGCAGGGGTCATGGCGAGCGTTTCAGGCGGCATGGCGCTCTGCAAGCTCTGCGCCGCCCAGCATCGCGGCCAGCGGCGCCATGGTGGCCTGCCAGCTGAGCGTGCCGACGACATGGGCCCGCGCCTGCCCACCGATCAGCCCGGCCAGCTTGGCGTCCCTGGCCAGGGTCAGCACGGCTTCGGCCAGAGCGGCATCGTCATCAGCAATCAACAAATGCTGGCCGTGGCACGCGCCGATCCCGGTTGCGGCCGACGGCGTCAGCACCACCGGCAGGCCCATCGCCATAGCCTCAAGCGCCTTGTTCTGCACGCCGCGCGCCAACTTCAGCGGAACCAGCGCCAGATCGGCCCCCGCCAGCCAGGTCCGGATATCATCGACTTCGCCCCACACCCGGCTGCCGTTCACTCCATCGAGCGCAAGCAGCGCCTCGGGCGGATTGCGTCCGACCACGTGGAAGGTGACATCGGGCATTTCAGCCCGGATCAGCGGCATCAACCGCTCGATCGCCCGCTGGGCAGCGGCGATGTTGGGAGCGTAATCCATCTGCCCGGTGAAAATCAGTCGCGGGCCGGTGCAATTGAGCAGACGCGGTTCGGGCTGGACTGCGTTGGGATCAAAGCGCTGGCTGTCGATCCCGTTGCGCAATGCCCGGACATCACAGGCCGCGCGATCTGCGGGCGAAAGCCTTGCTGCAAACAGCGCCGCCTCTTCGTCCGAAACCAACAGGCTGACATCGGCCCGCCGCGCCAGTCGCGCTTCCTCGGCGCGCAGCAGCTGCCCCTCGCGGGCATCGATCCAACCACGCGGACCCCATCCGTCTGCTGCATAGGCTTCGAACTTGGCCGAATCGACATCGACAAAATCGAGGATCACCCGGCCAGTGAAGTCGTCCGGAACATACTGCCCCATCTGGCCTGAAAACACGTAGATTGTATCGACCGGGCGGCTTTCCAGGACAATGCGGACATAGGCCGCCATCTGGGCGCTATGAAAGGCGGTCAGGCTGACTGGTCGGCGCTTCAGCAGCGCTTCAACCCCGGCCAGCGGAACCGGCTTGTTCCGGCGAACCAGACAGTGACTGGCGGCCAAAGCTGCCAATTGCGGTTCCTCGGCCATATCCTTGTCGCTCTCGGCAAAGGTCGCGACGTGGACCGGTGCCACCGTGGCCAGATGGCGCAGCACATGGCACGAGCGGATCTTGTCACCCCGATCTGGCGGGAACGGCATCCGGTGGGCCAGAAACAGGATCTCGCCCATCAGCCTAAGCCGCGAGCGATATGGGGCCCGATCAAGTTGGCAATCGGCAGCGGCAAGCGCTTCCACAACGCAATCCGGGCGGCGTGTTTGCCGCTGGTCGGATCGGCATCGCGGGCCTCAGCGCCCGGCGCGGTCCAACTGGCATAGCCGAGCGGTTCCGCCTCAAAGCCCCAGTTCTTTTTGAAATCGGCCGGACCGCTGCCGATTTTGGAGCGGCCAAAATCGAACCTGCTGCAGCCGCGCCGCCGGGCGTGGAGCATCAGTTCAAAATACATCCGGTCATTGGCCCGCAGCCGCCGCGCTTCCCAGGTGCCCCCGCCCCAATAGGGCATCACCGCGCCGCCGTGATAAAGCGACAGGACGCTGGCAACCGGATTGCCCTGATGACGGACGGTCAGGATATCCGCATCAGCGCCAAAGCCATCCAGCACCGCCTCAAACAGACCACGCGGGAACACCGGCGTGCCCAGATTGCGGACGCTTTCGGCGTAAACCGCATAATGCGCCGCGCGGTCTTCGGGCCCTGAGCCGATCGCGATATCAAGATCGTTAGCCAGCCCTTTGCGCACTTCGGCGCGCTGCTTGCGCGGGATCCAGGTCAGCTGCGCTTCATCATCTTCGGCCAGCGGAGCGGCGAACCCGCAGTGCGAATCGAACCGAATTTTCCATCCGGCCCGCGCCTTGGGCAGCATTCCGCCGCGCAGTTCGGCCGATGGGCACGAACGCCGCAGCGCGATCTCTTCCAATCCGCCGAGCAGAGCTTTGCCCGAACGTTCGTCCAACGCCAGAACGCCACCAGCAACGCCGAACCCGCTGGACGCCAGCATCCGCCCGAACAGCGGGGAATGCACTTCGCTCAGCGGCAAAAAGCCGGTCAGTTCACCGCCGCGTTCCGCCACCAGGGCAATCGCCGCGTTGCCCGTTCCAAGCGCGACTGCGCGCAGCCAGATCGGGCGATGAAATGGCGTTCCTTCAGGATGTTCCGCGACAAACCGTTCAAGCCGCGCGAACTCGTTTCCATCGGCCAGATTGGCTTCGCGCAACGTCACTGCGGCAGGTTTGAACGGCGCGTTCATGCTGCCAGATCCAGCGCAAAGGCCTTCTCGCGGTGAGCCAGCAGGTCCATCCGGCCCCAGGCAAATTCGCCCAGCAGCTGTTCCAGCTTTTGCGCCATCACTCCCAGATTGGTATAGTGGCGGACCTTGGAACGCAGCGAGGCTCCGGTCACCCGAGGCTGCTGCGGATCAATTTCCCAGGGGTGAAAATAGAACACTGCCGGGCGCTGGTCGGAATCATTGACCTGCCGGATCGCCCACCGTGAAAAGGCATAGGGCAGCACTCGGAAGAACCCGCCGCCGCCGGCCGCCAGACGACGTCCGCCAAAATGTGCGGTGGTCACCGGGATTTCGATCAGATCGGACCAGGGCAAAGGCTTGAAGGCAAACCGCGGCGCCTCGGGCCAGCCATAGTGATCGTGCGAAATCGGTGCGACCGAAGAGCTGTAAGCAAAGCCCTGCTCTGCCAGCGCCATGTAGGCCCAGGGAGTACGCTGATCGATCGAGAAGCTGGGTGCGCGGTAGCCGGTAATGCGCTGGCCTGAAGCATCTTCCAGCACCTTTCTGGAACGCTCCAGATCCGCCGCGAAGCTGTCTCGAT
>VFKS01000242.1 GCA_009885425.1 Novosphingobium sp. | reverse complement strand
GAAATTGCGCCCGGCAGTGCGGGCTTTGACCAGCAATGCGCGGCCCATAGCCGCGATCCGCAGTTTATGCCACCTTCAAGTTGCAGTGCAGCAAAACCGTGCCCGAACTAGAACAGGTAGCGCAGCTTGATCGTGGTCTGGGTATTGCCCTGAACTGCGAGCTCGACCTCGGCAAATTTCGGCGCGCGAGGCTTGAATCCGGGGTTGCGGGAAAAGCCATAGCCTTCTTTGGGAATGCCCGCGAAGGTATCGAGCTTGCCGTTGCTATTGGCATCGTGAAACACGCTGACGGCATAGTTTCCCGCCGGGATCCCCGCAAAACTCGCGTGAGCCTGCCCATTTTGGATCGTCAATTTGCCAGTGCGGACGGCTTTGTGCTTGCAATCGGGGAAGCCAACCCCGGCCGGGCAGATTGCCATCTGGATCACGCCCTTGGCGTTCTTGATCCCGGTGACGGTAACTTCGAGCGAGGCTACTTTCGGGACTTCAGCCTGGCCCGGCTGCGCGCTCAGCAAAACGGCCAAGGCCGCGATCGGTGCCGCACAGACGATCCCAGAAACGAAAGTAGAGTCCATAATTGCCTCGATAATGATCGTGATGATGTTGGTGGTGGGTCGCCGTTATCAGCCATTGCCCTGCCCGGCCATGAACAAGTCTGGCAGGAAACAATTCCCAGCCCATGTGGTTGGTCACGCCCATCACGGTCATGGTCATCAGCAGCGCCAGAACCACGCCCTGATGCAGCGGCAGAAAAAAGACCAGCGCCGGGATCACAAAAGCCCCGCTCAACGCCTCCCACGGGTGAAAGCTCATCGCCGCCCAGGCCGTCGGCGGGCGGCTGGCGTGATGGACCGCGTGGATCCGGCGGAACAGCACCGGATGGTGCATCGCGCGGTGGGTCCAGTAAAACCAAGTGTCATGCAGAGCCAAGCTGAGCAGGTATGAAACCGGCAGCCACCACAGCGGATAGGCCGCAGTATCGGTATAAATCTGCGTCCAGCCCAGCTCTTGCCAGCCCCAGGCGGCGAGGCCAGCCGGAACGCCATAGATCGCGGCGCTGAGCAATGACCAGCCGATCTCCCGGTTGATCTGCGGCCGCAGCCCGCGATGCAAGCCCGGCAACCGCCGCTCACCCCACCACGCAAACAGTCCGCTACTGGCCAGATAGCGCAGCGCGACGATCAGCGTCATCGCCAACATTGCCACCATGGCCGGGATAATCAGATCGGTCTGCACCGGCTTGGTCTATCAGCCGGGGCGAGCTAAGGCGAGATTTCCATGGCGGCGAATCCCCCTCTCATTATCGTTGGCGGCGGGCTGGCCGGATGCCTAGCCGCGCTGTGCCTCGCGCAGCGCCGACCCGATATTCCGCTTCTGCTGCTGGAAAGCGGCACCAGTTTTGGCGGCAACCATACCTGGTCCTTCTTTGACAGCGATGTTCCGCCCGCCGCACGCGATCTGATCGCCGCGCTGAACCCGGTGCGCTGGCCGCGCCACCGGGTGCGGTTTCCGGGGCGCGAGCGCGAACTGGCGATGGCCTATAATTCGGTTGATTCATCCGCGCTGAATGCCTTGGTCAAGGCCCAGCTGCCGGAGGGGTCGTGGCGGCTCAACGCCGCTGTCCATGCGCTTGAGCCTGATGCGGTGGTGCTGTTGGGCGGCGAACGGATCGCAGCGTTGGGCGTGATCGATGCCCGCGGTCCAGATGGGCCGATGCCGGGGCTGGAGCTAGGCTGGCAGAAATTCGTTGGGATCGAATTCGCCGCCGCCGCGCCCGAACCGGACTGTCCCATGGTTATGGACGCCACGGTGCCGCAAATCGACGGCTACCGCTTCGTATATGTTCTACCGTTCACGGCCGAGCGGGTTCTGGTCGAGGATACCTATTACAGCGACGATCCCGCGCTCGATGTGGCGGTAGTGGCTGACCGGGTCCGCGAACTGGCACGTGAACGCGGACTGATCGGCCCGGAACTGCGACAGGAAACCGGCGTTTTGCCGATCCTGATCGGCGGCGATCCGGCTCAGTTCTGGCCGGATAATGATCCGATTGCCCGGCTGGGCCTGCGCGGCGGGTTTTTCCACGCGACCACCGGCTATTCGTTCAATCTGGCGCTGCGGCTTGCTGTGTCGCTGGCCGAGCGCAATGAGGCGTTCGATGGCAAGGCGCTGGCCGCATGGACCCGCGGACAATTTGTCCGGCATTGGCAAGATATGCGGTTCTTTCGGGTGCTCAACCGGATGCTGTTCGGTGCTGCCGAGGCGGACCAGCGCTACCGGATTTTCGAACATTTCTACCGCCTTGCGCCCGGTCTTATCGCGCGGTTCTATGCCGGAACGCCCAAGGGGACCGATCGGATGCGGATCCTCTCGGGCCGCCCGCCGGTGCCGATTGGCGCGGCCATAAAGGCGCTACTGCGGCGATGACCGCTCGGGCCGAACTGATCGCCGCCGCGGCGGCCACCATTGCGCAGGGCTCGCAAAGCTTTGCCGCCGCCAGCAAGCTGTTCGCCCCGGCAACGCGCGAGCGGGCGTGGTTGCTTTACGCCTGGTGCCGCGCCGCCGATGACATGACCGATGGCCAGGAACTGGGGCACGGTGCCGTGGCACCCGCCGATCCAGTCGCCACGCAGCTGGAGCTGGGGGCCCTGACCGCCGCCGCACTGGACAGCGACGCCGATGTCCCCCTGCCCTTCGCCGCGCTGCGCCAGGTGGCACGCGAAACCGCTATGCCGCGGGAGTTCATCGCCGATCATCTGGCCGGGTTCGCGCTCGATGCCGATGACTGGCGCCCTGACAGTACCGAAGATCTGCTGCGCTATTGCTATCATGTTGCCGGAACGGTCGGCTGCATGATGGCGGTGGTAATGGGGGTCGATCCGGCTGACGAAGACACGCTCGACCGCGCGTGTGATCTGGGGCTGGCCTTTCAGCTAGCCAACATTGCCCGCGACATCGTGCCCGATGCCGAAGTTGGCCGGTGCTATATTCCAGCGCAGTGGCTGGCAGAGGAAGGCCTGTGCGCCGCTGACCTGACCGAGCCGCACCACCGCCCCGCCCTCGCCCGGATCGCTGGCCGACTGGTTGCCCTGTCGCGGCCTTATCGCGCCTCAGCCCGGATCGGCGCGGCGCGGCTGCCCGGCCGCTCGCGGCTGGCAGTGCTGGCGGCCGACGCGATCTATGGCACAATTGGTGAACGGGTTGCGGCACGGGGCGTGCGGGCCTGGGACCAACGGGTGCGGATCAGCACGGCGGGGAAGCTTGCCTTGTTTGTATCAGCGGCGGGACGCGGCGTTCTGACACCAGCCGATAGTCCGCGCACTGGTCTGTGGACCCGGCCGATCTAGGGTTCGCTGGGCGCGCCCGGTTCGCGCAGTCTTGCCTGACCCGACGCGCGCAGCTGTGCTTTAAGTTGGTCAATCGGCGGGGCCCACAAGAATCCGAAGCTGACCGCTCCATGCTTGCTTTCAACCACGTGGTGCAGCCGGTGGGCCTGTACGATCCGCTTGAAGTAATCGCTGCGCGGCACGATCCGGTGCGGCAGGCGTTGATGGACGATCCAGTCATGGAACCCGAAATAGATCGCGCCATAGCCCGCGATCCCGGCGCCAACGGCGGTCCAGCCCGCGCCCCAGCCTTCCTGCACGCCCAGCCAAATCAGCGTGATCGACGGAATCGCAAAGATCGCCCCGTACAGGTCGTTGAGTTCGAACAGCCCGTCCCTCACCCGGTGGTGGCTCTCATGCAGGAACCAGCCTGCCCCGTGCATCACCCAGCGGTGCACGACATAGGCAAACAGCTCCATCGCGGCGATGGTGGCCAGAAAGATCAGGGCTATTTGGAACCAGTGCATTACGGCAGCCTATAGCAGGTCGCGGCGCATTAGACGATCAGGCTCGCCGTCGCCTTGGCACTGCCAACCACGCCCGGAATGCCTGCGCCCGGATGGGTACCCGCGCCGACGAAATAGAGGTTACTGAAGTGATCGTCGCGGTTGTGTCCGCGGAACCACGCGCTTTGGGTCAGCACCGGCTCCAGGCTGAAGGCGCTGCCTAGATGGGCACCCAGATCATCGTGGAAATCCTGCGGGGTATAGTGGAAGCAGGTGTCGAGCCGCTCGTCCAGATCGGGGATTAGCTGATCTCGGATCCGGTCGAGCACCACCCGCTGATAACGCGGGCCTTCAATGGCCCAATCGACCGGCGCGCGACCCATGTGCGGAACCGGGGCGAGCGCATAGAACGCTGCTTTCCCAGCCGGGGACATGTCAGGATCGGTTGCAGTCGGGTGATGCAGATAGATCGAGGGATCGGCGGGGAGCTTCCCATGCTTGTAGATATCGTCAAGCAAGGGGCCATAGCGGTCCGAGAACAGGATCGAATGGTGCGCAATATCCGGGAAACTTCCGTTGAGCCCGAAATGGACCACAAACAAGCTGGGCGAAAAGCGTTTGCGGTGCAGCGACTTGACCTTCCGCGCGGCGTAGTCTGATCCCGTCAGCAGCCCATAGCTGTGGACCAGATCGCCATTGCTGGCGACCCGGTCGGCCATCAGGACCTTACCCGATGCGGTCACCACTCCGGTAACTTGCTTGCCCGCATGAGTGATCTGCGCGACCTTTTCGTTCAGCAGCAGCGTTCCGCCAAGCCGCTCAAACAGCGCCACCATGCCGTCCACCAGCGCACTGGTCCCGCCCTTGGCAAACCACACCCCGCCCAGCTTTTCCAGCCGGTGGATCAGCGCATAGATACTGCTGGTCTTCATCGGATTGCCGCCGACCAGCAAACTGTGAAACGAGAGAACCTGCCGCAGCTTTTCATTGCGGACAAAGCCCGAAACCACCGAATAGACCGAGCGCCAGGCCTGATACCGGGCCAGCGCGGGCGCGGCCTTCAGCATCTGGCTGAAATTCAGGAACGGGACCGCGCCGAGCTTCAGATAGCCTTCCTCATAGACCCCCTTGGAGTATTCGAGGAACCTTGCATAACCTGCCACATCGGCGGGATCGAGTTTGGCGATCTCGGCGTTGAGCTCGGCATCGTTGTTCGAATAGTCGAACTGTGTGCCATCATTCCACAGCAGGCGGTAGAACGGATTGACTGGCAGCAAGGTCACGTCATCGGCCATCCGGCTGCCCGACAAGGCCCACAGTTCTTCAAGGCAATCCGGATCGGTAATCACCGTGGGCCCGGCATCAAACGTGTAACCGTCCTGTTTCCAGACATAGGCCCGACCGCCGGGGCGATCACGAGCTTCGACGATTGTAGTAGCGATCCCAGCACTTTGCAGGCGGATCGCCAAAGCGAGTCCGCCAAAGCCGGAGCCAATTACGATAGCGCTGGAATTTGCAGTCATATCAAACCGATTACTTTGTCCCGCTGGCTGAACAACCTGTCCCAATGGACCTCTGTTGTTCTTTCCTTCGCTGCTAGAGAATGCAATAATTGAGGAGAGCTATGGCTGGAACGACGATCACCCCGGACCCGGTCCCTGTCCAAACCGGCGAGCGACGCGTTTTGCTGGCCAATCCGCGCGGGTTCTGCGCCGGGGTCCAGCGGGCGATCGACGCGGTTGAGCAGGCCTTGGAATTGCACGGTGCACCGGTATTCGTGCGCCGGGCGATTGTCCACAACCAGTCGGTAGTGGCCCGGTTGGAGGGTCTGGGCGCAGTCTTCGTTCAGGAAATCGATGAAGTGCCCGAAGGCGCCATAGCGATTCTTTCCGCCCATGGCAGCGCCCGCTCGGTTAAATTTGCCGCGCAAGGCCGGGGGCTGCGGGTAGTCGATGCGATCTGTCCGCTGGTCGCCAAGGTCCACAGCGAAGTCGAAGGCTGGTACCGCGCGGGCCGTCATGTCCTGTTGATCGGCCATATCGGTCATCCCGAAGTGGTCGGGACGCTGGGGCAAGTGCCCGCGGGCGCTATATCGGTGGTCGCTTCGGCTGAAGATATCGACGCGCTCGACCTGCCGCCCAACAGCGCGATTGCCTACGCCGTACAGACCACCTTTGGCATGCGTGATGCTGATGGGATGATAACCGCCATCAAGGCGCGGTTTCGCGATGTCACCGGCCCCCGTGCCAGCGATATCTGCTATGCCACCAGCAACCGCCAGAAAGCGATAGAGGAAATTGCCGGGCAGGCCGATTTGGTGCTTGTGGTGGGCGATACGATGTCATCCAACGCCCGCCGCCTGGTCGAAGTGGCCCGCGCGGCTGGCTGCGCCGAAGCGCACTTGATCGCCGATGCCGATGCGCTGCCGATCGACCTGATCGAGCGCTCCACCACAATCGGGCTGACAGCCGCTGCCTCAACCCCCGAAAGCGCCGTATCAGGCGTCTGCGCTGCGCTCAGCGTGCGAGGTTTTGCGTTAGAAGAAGCTGACGGCACGATTGAAACGGTCAGGTTTCGGCCAGTCTCGCTGGCCGGAGCACAGCCGCCTGCGCTAGCCGGTTCGCTTGAGGACAGGTTGTCGCGCTTGCGGATCGATATCGAAGCCACGCTGGATCAGGCGATTGGTCAGGGCAATGGGCGTGACAGGCGGCTGGCCGATGCGATGCGCTATGCTGCAATGGGCGGAGGCAAGCGCTTTCGGGCATTGCTGGTTGCGGCGGTCAGCGATCTGGTCGGCGGTTCATATGCCCAGGCCCTGCGAGTCGGTGCGGCAATCGAATGCGTCCACGCCCAATCGCTGGTCCATGACGATCTGCCCTGCATGGACGATGACGATCTGCGCCGCGGTCGGCCGACGCTGCACCGCAAGTTTGACGAGGCTACTGCGGTGCTGGCAGGCGATGCCTTGCTAGCGTTGGCGTTTGAGCTGCTGGGCGACGAAGCCACCCATCCAGACGGCGGCGTGCGGGCGCAGATGGTGGTCGCGCTCGCCCGCGCGGTCGGGCAGGATGGCCTGGCGGGCGGTCAGATGCTGGACCTCTACCCACCGGCCGAGCCCAGCGCGCAGGATCTGTTCGAATGCGAATCGCGCAAGACCGGCGCGCTAATCCGGTTTGCAGTCGAAGCGGGCGCGATGTTGGGGCGGTGCAGCAAGGATGAACTGGCGCGGCTGCTCCGCTTTGCCGAGAATCTGGGGCTGGTTTTCCAGATCCGCGACGACATTCTCGATGACATCGGCGATGCCGCCGTAGTCGGCAAGGCGCTGCGCAAGGACGCCGTGGGCGGGCGCAAGAGCGCGACGCTGCTGTTCGGGCTGGATGGCGCGGCGCAGCAGGCCAGTAGGCTCGAAGACGCCTGCCACGAAGCGCTCGATACCTTCGGGCCAAAGGCCATGCCGCTGCGCGATCTGGCCCGCTTCGCCGTCAACCGGATGCACTGATCGGGTCGGCCTGACCCTTACATCCCTGCTTCGATTGCGATCCGGATCGCTTCCGCGACGGTCCGCACCCCAAGCCCTTTCAGCATCGCCGCACGGTGCATCTTGACTGTGCGTTCGGTCAACGAAAGCTCAAACGCGATCTGCTTGTTGAGTCGGCCCTTGGCCAAAGCCTCGAGGATCTGCTGCTGGCGGCGGCTGAGCCCATCGACCTGCGCGCGGGCCCGATCGTGGCGACTGGTTCCGCTGGCTTCAACTGCCATTTGCGAGCCGAGATAATAGGTCAGATCACCGTTTTCATCGAACAGCGGCGCGATCATCACGGCGTTGCGAAACGGGGTGCCATCCTTGCGATAATTGATCAGCTCAACCATCGCAGCGCGCTGCTCTTTAACCGCATCGCGCAACATTGCGGTCTGTTCCGATTCGGTGCCCTCACCGCGCAGGAAGCGGCAATTGCGGCCGATGATTTCCTCGCGGGAGTATCCGGTCAATTGCATGAAAGCCGCATTGCAGGCCACAATCGGATTATCGGCCTGGCGCGGATCACTGACGACCGCGGCAACCTTGCTGTTTTCGATCATGGAGTCTGGACTGAGTTGCACTTCGGTAACCTTATTGAAACTGCACGTTCGGCCATATCGCAGACTACGCAGCCAAAGCCTAGAAAGAACCTGCCGGTCGCCAATCCCCCCCCTCCCGATGGCGGCCGGCAATACACAGCAGCCGTGCAATTTCACAAGGACCCGCCATGAAGGTCGCCATCGTCGGTGCCGGGATCGCGGGTTTGGCTTGCGCCAAGAGGTTGGCTGAGCATGGTTTTGAACCCCAGCTTTTCGATAAAGGTCGACGACCTGGTGGACGGCTCTCCACACTGGAACTGGACGGTGATGCGTGGGATTTTGGCGCACCCTATTTCCGTGTGTCCAGCCCGCGCTTCGCCGTTCAGACTGCAGCGTGGGAGCACGATGGCCTGATTGCCCGCTGGCCGACGGGTCCAGAAGGGGCTTGGGTCGGAGTGCCTGCGATGAGCGCCATCGTCGCGGCGGAAGCGGCCAAGCTGCCTGTCAGGTTTTCTGCGCAGGTCGCGCGAATCGACAGCGATCATGCAGGCTGGACCGTTTCCGGCCCGGATCTGCGTGAGGGCCCGTTTGCGGCGGTCGTCATCGCTGTACCGTGTGAGCAGGCCGCATCGCTGCTGGCGGTGCACGATCTGGCCATGGCGCAAGAAGCGGCGTCGGTGCGGTCGGTACCATGTTGGTCGGTGATGGCCAGCTTTGCAGAGCCGTTGCCCAGCCTGCCCGATGTTATTCGCGAGCAGGGCCCGATCCGCTGGGCGGCCCGCAACAATTCCAAGCCGGGCCGGGCCAAGGCCGAATGCTGGGTGATCCAGAGCAGCAGCGAATGGTCTCGCGATAATATTGAAGCTGAACCCGCGCGGGTGGCGGACGATCTGCTTCAGGCGCTCGCCCAGATCAGCGCCACAGCTCTGCCCAAGCCTGTGTTCCTCAAAGCCCATCGCTGGCGGTTTGCCCTGCCGCTGGGCCAGCGCGGCACGCCGCTATGGAATCCGGCGTTGCAGCTGGGGGCTTGCGGTGACTGGTGCATCGGGCCGCAGATCGACGGCGCCTGGCAATCCGGCGCAGAACTGGCCGATCAGATTGCAGCTGCATTAGCAGAAACCGGTTCCGTCCAGCCCGCAGACCAGAACCATGGCACCGCCTGATCAATCGGCCGTGGTATTCGGTGCCAGCGGCAG
>VFKS01000498.1 GCA_009885425.1 Novosphingobium sp. | reverse complement strand
TTGTTGCCGGTGGTCAGCAGCATCGGCCCGAACTTGTTCGACAGCGCCATCAGCGTCACGCCGCGGATTCGCGACTGGACGTTTTCTTCGGTGATATCGACTTCGACATCGGCAAAGCTGCCCGCTAGCATCGTGTCGAACGCATCGACCGCCGGGGCGATGGGGATCGTGTCATAGCGGCAGCCGATCATCGATGCGCATTCGGTGGCGAGATCGAGGCTCAGCTGCCCGGTGAACCGGCTTGGCAGCATGACGCACCAAACCCGCTCGGGACCCAGCGCGTCGGCAGCAATCGCGGCGCAAATCGCAGAGTCGATCCCGCCCGATAGGCCCAGCACAACGCCGGGGAACCTGTTGCGGTCAACGTAATCACGCAGCGCGAGGACCATGGCGCAATAGATATCTTCGGGATGATCGGCCAGTTGGGCCAGCTCGCCCTGATCGCAGCGCCAGCCGTTTGCCGTGCGGGTCCAGCGGGTGGTCACCTCTTGCTCTTTCCAATCGGCCAGCTGCACCGCCAGCCCGCCATCGCCATTCACCACAAAGCTGGCCCCATCGAACACCAGCTCGTCTTGCCCGCCAACCCGGTTGAGATAGGCCAGCGGCAGTCCGGTATCGACCGCGCGGCGCTTGGCCACCCCGTCGATCCGCAGTGTGTCCTTGTCGATCTCATAAGGGCTGCCGTTGATGCAGAGCAGCAGTTCGGCGCCGAAGTCAGCGAGGTGACGGCAAACGTCCGGGTGCCAGATATCCTCGCAGATCGGCAGCCCGATCATCACGCCTTTGAACACCACCGGTTCAGGCAGCGGGCCGGGCTGGAACAGCCGCATCTCGTCAAAGGTGCCGTAATTGGGCAATTCGTGCTTGAGCCGGATCGCCGCAACCTTGCCGCCATCGAGCAGCGCCACGCCGTTGTGCAGATTGCCATCGACCACAAACACCGATCCGACCAGCATCGCTGGCCCCGCATCGGCCGTCGCTTTGGCCAAGGCTTCCAGCCCGGCCGCAGCACGCTCGATCAACGCGGGTTTCAGCACCAGATCTTC
>VFKS01000502.1 GCA_009885425.1 Novosphingobium sp. | reverse complement strand
TGATGTTCGGCTGCGCGGTCTTCCGCGGCGGCAATTGCGGCGGCCAGTTCAGCCAGTCCGCGCCGCCGCACCGCGACGGTTGGGATCACCGGCACGCCCAGCGCCGCTTCCAGCGCGGCGGGATCGATTACCAAGCCGTCGCGCTCGGCCAGATCGACCATGTTGAGCGCCACCACGCAGGGGCGGCCCAGCGCGATCACTTCCTGGGCAAACACCAGATGCTGTTCGAGATTCGATGCATCGAGAACAACCACCAGAACCTGCGGTGCAGCTTCTCCGGGAAACTCACCCATGATGACCTTGCGGGTCACCTCTTCATCCGGGCTGGTGGCGTGAAGGCTGTAGGACCCCGGCAGGTCGGTCAGTTCGATCGCCTCGCCGCCCGGCACGACCAGCCGCCCAGCCTTGCGCTCGACCGTGACGCCCGGATAGTTCGCGATTTTCTGTCGCGCCCCGGTCAGCGCGTTGAACAGCGCCGATTTTCCTGCATTGGGATTGCCGACCAGCGCGGCGCTGTGCCCGGTCATAGCGCTTCCACTTCAATGGCCTGGGCATGGACGCGGCGTAAGGCGACAGTCATCCGCCCGATCGAAAGGGCAATCGGATCTTGCCCCGCAAAGATCCCGCGATGGGCCACGCTGACTGTAGCGCCCTGATCAACACCGAGCGCCTGGAGCCGCTGGGCCTCTTCAGGAACCAGCCGCGTCCAATCAACCGCAACGATGCGGGCACGGATTTCAAGCGGAAGCAGGTCAAGCGTCATAGGCCAAAGCCGCTGCCACAGCACCGCGCTTATTGCAAGTCATTCGCAATAATTTGCTCGAGGTCAAATCGCAACGCTGGTCTCCAGCAACTGGTCAGAGCTTCCGCCAGCGAAAATGCGATAGACTCCCTGCTCCAGCTTCCAGTCATGCATCGCCGGATCGCGCCAACGCAGATCGGCCAGCAGGATTTGCGCCGTGACCACGCGGCTCTCTCCCGGCTGCAGTGTCACCCGGTCAAAGGCTTTGAGTGACTTGATTGGCCGTTCAACCACTTCGCCCGGTACCTCGACATAGAACTGTACCACTTCTTCAGCGGGGACGCTGCCGCAATTGCTAACCGTAGCCGCCACAGCAATTGCGCCATCGCTGGTCTGCGCGGTCAGATTGGAATAGTCGAACCGCGTATAGGAAAGCCCGTGCCCAAAGGCATAGCGAGGCATGGCACCAGTCCGGTCAAACAGCGCATAACCGTGCCAATAACCGTAGTCCGCCACTTCCGCGTCGGGATCGAACGGCGGATAGTCCGCCGAATCGCGTGCCACAGTGAAGGGCAGCTTGCCGCTAGGGCTGACTGCACCGAACAACAACCGCGCCAGCGCCGTGCCACCGGCCATTCCGGAATAGAAGGTCTGCAAAATTGCTCCGGCGGATGCATGCCAATCTTCGACCAGCACCGCTGAGCCTGCAACGATCACCACTACCATTGGTTTGCCGGTATGCGCCGCCGCCTTGATCAACGCGACCTGATCGGGCGGCAGGCGCAAGTCGCGCCGATCACCACCAATCGCGCCGCGATCGTTGGTTGAACCGTCCTCGCCCAGCGTCATGCCGCCAGGAATGAATTCGCCCTCTTCCCGTGCAGTCAGTCCGACCACAATTACGATAGCATCGGCCTTTGCCGCCGCTGCTTGCGCCGCTTCCAGATCAGCCTCGGTGCCGTGGAGCACATTTTCAGCACCTAGTTGCGCCCTTAGCCCCGCCAGCGCAGTTACCACCTCGGGCGGGCGGACCCGGCTTGAACCCTTGTCGCCAGTATTCTCCAGATCGGCCAATCGGCCCAACACCGCCAGTGTCCGGACGGCGCCCGGATCGAGCGGCAAAGTGCCATCGTTGGCCAGCAGAACCGCTGATTTCTCTCCCGCCTCCAACGCCAAAGCGCGATGCTCAGGGCAGGCGATCAGGCTTTCGGGATATTCCGGCAGCGGATCGGGCGCGGCCAGAAAGCGGTACAGCGTGGTCAATATCCGCGTCCCTGCCAGGTCAACAACCGCTTCGTCGATCTCGCCCCGTTCGACCGCCGCGATCAGTGCTCCGCCAAAGACCAACGGCTCCGGATTCTCGACATCGAGCCCGGCGGCAGCCCCGCGTACTTCATAAACGCCCTTGATCCAGTCCGAATGAACGAACCCGGCAAAGCCCCATTCGCCGCGCAGAATGTCGGTCAGCAGGTGCGTACTGTGACCACAATATTCGCCGTTCACCTTGTTATAGGCGCTCATCACGCTGCCGACCCCGGCGTCAACTACCGCTTTGAAATGGGGTAGGTAAACCTCGTGCAGGGTCCGCTCATCAATCCGCACATCAACGGTAAAGCGGGTGTTCTCCATCGAGTTGAGCGCAAAGTGTTTGACCGTCGCGCAAACATTGTGGGTCTGGATGCCGCGTGCCAGCGCCGCCCCCATCGCGCCCAGATGATGCTGATCTTCGCCATAGGTTTCCTGGGCCCGGCCCCAGCCGGGGTGGCGCAGCAGGTTGATGCAGACCGCGCCCGACAGGTTGCACCCTTGCGCCCGGGCTTCGACCCCCATGGCTTCACCAATCCGGCGTTCCAGATCGAGGTCAAAGCTTGCCCCGCGGGCCATGGTGCAGGGAAAACAGGTCGAATTCCCGCGCACCACACCGCGCGGGCCATCGGTGAACCACAATGACGGAACGCCGAGCCGGGCAATCCCGCCGCCTGCGCGATAGGGCCGCGCGCCGAACCGCCCGCTGTCTTCGCGAAAGGCCACGAAGAAGCCGTGGCCAGACATCATTTCAACTTTTTCCGATAGCGTCGCCGCCGCGATAATCGCGCTGACGGTTTCGGTAATTTCGCCAGCGGTCATGCCCTTGCGCGGCGCCTGACTTGTCATTGCCAAATTTGCTTACCGCGCCGGATAGCGCAGCCGGCCCAGCAACCGGGCCGGGCTGAACATTTCATCGCGCGGGCGCAGCAGCTGTGCCTTGGCCTTTTCGAACTTCATGATGCCTTCGATCCGCCGATCGAGGAAGGCCTTGGTATCGGCGTTATCTTCGCTGCTGTCGTTGACATAGACCGCCAGTGTCGCGGCATAGATCGAACCCAGCGTCAGCCGTTTGGTATAGTGGTTGTAATCGGTCGCGGTATCACCGGCGAGCCGCCACATCGCATCGGCGCTGCTCCAGCCCAGCGCCAGGGTGCGCGGGGCGTTTTGGGGCAAAGCCATGATCGCCAGCGCGCGGCGCAGCGCTTCTTTCTGGTGGGCGATTGCATCGAGCCGGAACTGAACCAGCGTGCGGATCCGCTCCCGAATCTTGAGCGTGGCAATTTGATTGGCTGGCAGTGCGGCCTGCATCGCCGCATCAACGCCGCGTACCCAGGCTTCGATCATCTGCATCGCGCCGCCCGAAAAGGCGAACAGTGCGGCTTCGGGGTTCATCCCCACTGCAGCCGCCGCATCGCGGACCGCCGCTTCGCTCCAGCCGTCAAACGCCGCCGCATCGGCGATCGCCGGGGCAAGCTGGAGCCGCAGGTCATTCAGGTTGGCGGGCTGATCCATGGTCAGAACTTCGGACCATAGGTCTTGGCCGCTTCGCCGGGCTTTGGCTTGGGCTTGGCATCGCTTGCGATCACGTTGAGGACCGAAGTGTTGCCGCCCAGCCGGGCATATTCGCGGGCCGAGCGGCCCGAGTTATCGGCCCGATCAGGATCGGCCCCAGCCTTTAGCAAAATTCGAATCAAGGGCATATTGCCGTTGTGTACCGCAGTGATTAGCGGCGTTTCCCCGGCATTGTTGGTTTCATCAACCCGCGCGCCATTGGCGATCAGCAGTTCCACGCCCTCAATAAAGCCCAGATTGGTCGCCATCACCAGCGGTGTCACACCTCGATTGTTGCGCGCATTCACATTCGCGCCCTTGGAAATCAGCCACTCCATCCAGGCCAGATCGCGCCGCGCGGTGACGATGTGCAGCCCTCCGTCTCCGGTGCTGACATCGCGGGTATTGATCAGATTGGGGCTGCCGTCGGCCAGCATATCGGTGACTTCCTGACCTTCCTTTTTCTTCACCGCTTCAAGAAACTTGTAGCTATCGGAAAACTGCGCTGCGGCCGGGCTGGGCATTGCCGTCAGGACCACCATCGGGGCGGCCAGCGCCAGCGCCAGTCTGCGAATATTGGACACGGAATAATCCTCCTGTTGTCTGGGCGCAGCGCCAAGAATCACCGGCACAGCCCCAAACGCTCCTTGCGTAGCGCAGTTTAGCAGAGCATGAACCGGCGCGCCATGACGAAGCCATTTCTTGCCATCGCCCTTTGTGCCAGTGCTGTGACACTAAGCGCCTGTTCGCAGCAACAACCTGCCGCTCAGGCTCAGCAGATTGAAGGCACCGCCCTTGATGGCGCGGCCATCGGCGGGCCCTTCACGCTCTATGACAAGGCCGGCAAGCAGGTCAGCTGGGACGATTTCAAGGGCAAGTACCGGATCGTCTATTTCGGCTACACCTATTGCCCCGATGCCTGCCCGATGGATATGAGCGTGCTGATCAATGGCTTCAACCTGTTCGCCAAGGATCACCCGCAGCAAGCCGCACAGGTCCAGCCGATCTTCATCACCATCGATCCCGCCCGTGATACGGCGGCGCGGATCGGGGAATTTACCGCCGCCTTCTCGCCCAGGTTGATCGGGCTGACTGGCAGCCAGGCCGAAGTCGATGTTGCAGTAAAAGCCTTCAAGGCCGTCGCTGCGCGCGGCGCCGATACACCCGGCGGCTATTTGATGGACCACAGCCGGATGGCCTATTTGATGGGCCGGAATGGCGAGCCGATTGCCGCGCTGCCGGTTGATCAGGGGATCACCAAGGGCCCCGCAGCCGTGGCGGCCGATCTGGCCAAGCTGGTCAAGTGAGGGACCGATTCTGGACGCTCCCGATCGAGGCGCTGACCAAGCCGGAATGGGAGGCGTTGTGCGATGGCTGCGGCCAGTGTTGCCTGCACAAGGCCGAAGATGAAGATACCGGCGACATTTATCAAACCAATGTCGCCTGCAGCCTGCTGGATATCCCCACGGCCCGGTGCAGCGATTACAAGAACCGCAAGGCGAAAGTACCCGATTGCGTGCGGCTGACCCCCAAACTGGCGCGAACCCTGCCGTGGCTGCCCGATACTTGCGCCTACCGCTTGCGCGCCGATGGCGAGCCCTTGGCCGATTGGCACTATCTGATCAGCGGCGATCCCGAAGCGGTTCACCGCGCTGGAATTTCAGTGCGGGGGAAAGCGATCCCCGAGGCGCTTGCCGGACCGCTTGAAAACCATGTAATCCTGCCGCCGGGCGTGGAACTGGCCGATGATTGAATGGTTGTTCAAAGGCAAGGGTGACGAGGCGCAGGTTGAAGTGGCCGGGCGGATGATCCCGGTGGTGCTGCGCCGCACCGCGCAGGCCAAGCGGATGACCATGCGGCTGGCCCCCGATGGCAGCGAAGTGCGGATCACCCTGCCGCCGTGGGGCCGCAGCGCCGAGGCGCTCGAATTCGCCCAAAAGCGCGCCGGATGGCTTGCCGGGCAACTGGCCGCCGTGCCCGAAGCAGCGCAGCTGGGGCATGGGTCCGCTTTGCCTTATCTGGGCCAACTCCACACGATCAGCCACGATCCGCGCGCGCCGCGGCGGGTTCGGACCGATGAAGGCACGCTGCACATCGGCGGTCCGGCCGAATCGCTTACCCCCCGGCTCAACCGCTGGCTGCAGGGTGAAGCCCGGCGGATGCTCAGCGACGATCTGGCGCATTATTGCACCGTGGCCGGGCGGCCTGCCCCCCGGCTGATGCTCAGCAGTGCGCGCCGCCGCTGGGGGTCTTGCGCGCATGACGGGACAATCCGGATCAACTGGCGGCTGGTGATGGCCCCCAGCTTTGTCCGCCGCTCGGTGGTGGCACACGAAGTGGCGCATCTGGTCCACTTCGATCACAGCCCGGCCTTCCACGCATTGCTGGACGAGATCTTCGAGCACGATATCCGCGCCGCGAATCGCTGGCTCAAGCGCGAAGGGCGGCAACTCTATGTTCCGCTTGGGTAATTTCCCGTAACCTGGAATTAACCATAACCCGCGATTCTGTAATCATGGCCCGGACCCTGACCTTAACCCTTGCAGCCCTGTTGCTGACCGCTTTGCCCGCCAATGGGCAGGAGGCCTGCCGCCTGTGTTACAGCGCGCCCGGCGCCAAACCCGGCGAACGGCCGCTGACGATCGAGATCTGGGCCGATCTCAACTTTGCCAAGCTCGCGATGACCGGCCGCAGCGGCGGCAGTGCACAGGTTGATGCCCAAACCGGCAGCAGATCGACCCAGGGCGAGATGATCAGTCTGGGCGGAACCCCGGTGACCGGCCATGGGCGGATCACCGGCGAACCGCTGCGCCGGGTCCGGATAGACCTGCCTGCGCGGGTGCCGATGACCACTCCGGACGGCGGCAGCGCCGAGCTGACCGATTTCACCATCAGCCTGCCCGCCAATCCCCAGCTCAATGCCAATGGCGAACTCGAATTCAGCTTTGGCGCGCGGCTGGTGATCAAAGACGGACGCGGCGGCAACTATCGCGGGCGGATCCCGATTTCGGTCGACTATAACTGAGCACTAGCGCGCTCGCCTCGTGCGCCCTATCTTGGCGCCATGTCCTATTGGAAAAACATCAATCCCGGCGGCGCGGTATCGGACCTGATCGTGGTGTTCCGCGATGCCGGGCCCAGGCGCTGGCCGATCGCGCTGGTATCGGCAGTGATAACGGTCGGGATCTTCTCCAGCCTGACCTACGAAAGCTGGAAAAAGCCCCGCGCCCTGCCGACGGTGGTCTACATCACTTCCTGGCCCGAAGACCGCACCCCTGCTGAAACCGCCGCTTTCATCAAGGCCAACCAAAAAGCCAAGGACGAACAGGCCGCGCGGATCGAAGCCTATGAGGCCGAGGGCCGCAAGCTGTGGGCCACGGTCGGCAAGGCCTCTGGGCTTGACGTCGACAAGATGCAAAAGCAGGCCGAAGCCGAGCGCGCCGCCGACAAGGCCAAGCAACAAGCCGAGACCGACGCGCTGCTCAAACAGGTCAAGGTCGAACCGCTTGCCGAGTAGCGATGACGCCCGCTGGCTGGGCGCTGCGGCGCGGCTGGCGGCGCGGGGTGTGCCACTGTCCCGGCCCAATCCGGCAGTCGGCGCGATATTGGTCAAAGATGGTATGGTAATCGCTCGCGGTTGGACCCAGCCGGGCGGGCGCCCCCATGCCGAAGCCGCCGCGCTGGCCGCTGCGGGCGAGGCGGCCCGCGGGGCAACGCTTTACGTCACGCTCGAACCTTGCGCCCACGATAGCGAGCGCGGACCCGATTGCGCCGGATTGGTTGCGGCCAGCGGCGTGGCCCGGGTGGTGATCGGTTGCCCCGATCCCGATCCGCGTACCGCCGGGGCCGGTGCGGCCCGGCTGCGGGACGCCGGAATCGAAGTGACTGAAGCGGACAGTCCTGAATGCCGCGCCAGCCTGATCGGCTACCTGACAAGGGCTTCCAAAGCCCGCCCGCACGTCACGCTCAAACTCGCGCTATCGGCGGACGGGCATCTCTCACCCCCGCCGGGTGAAGGCCAGTGGCTGACCGGGCGGTTTGCCCGCGCCCATGTCCACGCCATGCGAGCGCGGATGGACGCAATTGTGGTCGGCAGGGGCACGCTAGAGGCTGATCAGCCCCGGCTCGACGTGCGGCTGCCGGGGATCGAGGCGCGCAGTCCGGCGCGCTGGCTGATGACCCATGGCGCTGCGCCCGATGGCTGGCAGCCCTTGCCCTCACCGCAAGCGATCACCGCAATGCAGCGGGTGCAGTATCTGATGGTCGAAGGCGGCGCCGGGGCCGCAAACGCCTTTCTCGATGCCGGACTGGTAGACCGTCTGCTGCTTTACCGTGCCCCGCAAGTGGTCACAGGCTCCGGCCCGGCCCTGTCCCAGTTGAGCGAGGCCGCGTTGGCCGGCTCGTGCGAATGGCGCCTGATCGATACGCGCCAGCTTGGCAAAGACGTGCTGCAAGTCTACGACCGCAGCTAATGTTTACCGGAATCATCACCGCCATCGGCACCATCCGCGAAGTCAGCGATCGGGGCGATCTGCGCGCCGTCATCGCCTGCCCCTTTGATCCTGCCGGGATCGCCATCGGCGCCTCGATTGCCTGTTCGGGCGTCTGCCTGACCGTGGTCGAGCGCGGGGGTCAGCCGGGCGATGCATGGTTCGCGGTAGATGTTTCGGGCGAAAC
>VFKS01000068.1 GCA_009885425.1 Novosphingobium sp. | reverse complement strand
TGAACATCACCCTGCGGTCGGTCGGTGGTCTGTTGCATGTACGGTTTGAACGTGCCGTCGGCTGCCAGCAGCGCCTGCGCTTCCGCGAGGATCGCCGGGGTCGCCTCTTCAACAGCCGCGCGCCAAGGATAGGCCGCCGGATCAGCAAAGTTCACCAGCGGCAGATCGGGGTGGAAATAGGTATTGGGCAGCTGCGGATAGGGCGTGAACACCGGATCACGCGGGCGACGGCCCTGCATGATCTCAAGCGCTTTTTGAAATCGCGGATGCCGCTGCCCTTGACCCAGTCCAGCCTGTTCCAGCCCTTCACGCAGGTGCACGCCAAACTGGTTGTCGAGCCACATTGCCGCATCGCGAGCGCGCAGCACCTCGGCCCGGTCTATCGCCACGCCGCTGCCTGCCATGCGGCCAACCGCGCCATAGAACGCTGCCGAGGCGCGGAAATCGCGCGCCAGCATCCGGTGGTCAGCCTTGGCCAGCGTTGCCAGAATATCATCGCGCCGGGCCGCCATCCGGGCGTCGGCCTCAGCCTCGCTCATCAAGGGATCGGGCTGGTCGATTGCCATGTCAGTAGAGCAGGAACGGCCGGGATGCTTCTCGCCATGTGGCTTCATCAGCGCTGGCCAAAGCTTCAAGATCGGCTGGGCTTGAAGCCGGACTATCAACCCATTCCCGCAATGCCGGGCCGCCGTTGATCACATCAATCGCGAGCCGATCGAATTCATACTCATAGGGGAAATCGCGCCATAGATCGTAGTCTGGATAGAGCCGCCGGATCGCCCTGAACGCCAGCGCCTGCAATCGCCAGGGCTGGAACGCGGCATGATCATAGAACCGACCTTCGGCGTGGATCATCAGGCCGTTGCACAGTTGCCGGGCATGCTTGTGGAAAGTCGGCGTGAACCAGCACTCGCGCAATGCACAGCCGGCCAGCCACTCGGGCGCGAGGCGCCGCATTTCGGCCAGAACCGCCTTGGCATCCAGATCGGGCGCGCCGAACAGCACTTCCAATGGCCGGGTTGTCCCGCGCCCTTCGCTGAGCAGCGCGCCTTCGAGCATCACGGTTCCGGCATAGGCGCGGGCCATGTTGACGTTTGCGGCATTGGGACTGGGATTGATCCAGACGCGGTTTTCGGGCCAGCCAAAACCGGGGCCTTCCGGCTCCCAGCCGTCCATCGTGATCACCCGGTAAGGCACGTCGAGATCGTTCTCGGCAATGAACCACGCGCCCATTTCGCCCAAGGTCAGCCCGTGGCGCATCGGCATTGGCCCAGCGCCAACGAAACTCTCCTGACCTGGAACCAGCAGCGTACCTTCAACCGGGCGGCCGGCTGGATTGGGCCGATCGAGCACCCACACTTCCTTGGCACTGCCCGATGCGGCCTCCAGCAAGTACAGCAGCGTGGTGACGAAGGTGTAGATCCGGCAGCCGAGGTCCTGCAGATCGAACAGGTACACATCGGCCGTGCTCATCATCTGCCCGTTGGGCCGCCGCACCTTACCATAAAGACTGAACACCGGGATCCCGTAGACGGGGTCAACCTCGTCCTCGGTTTCGACCATGTTGTCCTGCTTGTCGCCCTTCAGCCCGTGCTGTGGCCCGAATGCGGAGGTGACATTG
>VFKS01000181.1 GCA_009885425.1 Novosphingobium sp. | reverse complement strand
GCCAGCGGGCGCGCGGCTGACGATTGCCGGGTGGGGCGATCCGATCGATGTTGCCGCGTTAAAAGCGCACCTGTCCACCGGCACCGCCAGCGCCGCTTTTGTCGGGCCGCTGTATGGCGCGGACAAAGCGCGGCTGCTGAACGAAGCGGGGTTTCTGGTGCTGCCATCGCTGAGCGAAGGACTGCCGGTGGCAGTGCTTGAGGCCTGGGCGGCGGGGACACCGGTACTGATGAGCCGCGAATGCAACCTCGACAGCGGCTTTGCCGAAGGGGCAGCGATCGACTGCGGGATCGATCCGGCCAGTATCGCTGCGGCACTGCGCGAGGCCCTGACGGCTAGCGATGCGCAATGGCTGGAGATGGCCGGGGCCGCCCACCGGCTCGCCGCGGGGCCATTTTCGGCCGAGGCAATTGCCCGGCAATGGGAAGCCGCCTACGCTGGGTTGATGCAGGGGAGCCCGCCCGAATGAGCCAGCCGTTAGATGCAGGCAGCACCCGTCCGCTGGAAGGCGGGGCCAGCTTTTCGCTGGGCAACCGGCTGGTGCGGGTCGCCTGGGGGATCGGCTGGCTGGTCCTCGCCCGGTTCACCCCGCCCCCGCTGCACGGCTGGCGGCGGCTGGTACTGAAGGCGTTTGGGGCAAAGGTGGCCAAGGGTGCGCGGGTTCACGCCAGCGTCTCGGTCTGGCTGCCGGCCAATCTGGAGCTGGGCGAAAACTGCCTGATTGGCCCAGGTGTGCGGCTCTACAATCAGGGCCGGATCAGCATTGGCGCGCGAACGGTGGTATCCCAAGGCGCGCATCTGTGCGCCAGCACCCACGATGTGAATGATCCCCATTTCCAGCTGGTGCTGCGGCCGATCACGATTGGCGAGCAGTGCTGGGTCGCGGCAGAGGCTTTTGTCGGCCCCGGCGTGGCGATGCACGACCGCGCAGTTCTGGCTGCCCGCGGTGCGCTGTTTGGGGATGCCGAAGCCGACACAATCTATCGCGGCAATCCGGCGGCGGCGCTCAAGAAACGCCAGCTGCGCGATCAATAGCCTACTTACTTGTTGGCGTAGACCAGCGCCGATCCGGCCTGATGGCTTTCGTTGCCATAATAGACTGTGCTGGCGATAGAGGCGATCCGCGCGTCGCGGCCGGCTTTTCCGCCCTGCCCGGTGACATAGATCGCCACAGCATAGACATGGCCATCGGGCGCCTGAATGATCCCGACATCGCTGGCGGTATTGTTGAGCGTCCCGGTCTTGTGTGCCACCCGGGCATCGCTGGGCAGCTGCGCCCGCATCCGCCGTTTGCCGGTTTCGCAGCGCTCCATCGTGGACAGCAGGAAGCCGCGGCTGCGGCTGGAAAGCCATTTACCCTGGAACAGGCCTGACAGCAGCTGTGCCATCGCCAGTGGGGTCGCGCTGTCGCGCAGATCGACCATCCGGGCGGGATCAACCTCGCCGTCATCGCGCACCAGGGTGGCGATATCGCGGTCAATCCGCATGCCTTCGATCCCGGTCGAGCGGATCCAGCGGTTGACCGCAACCGGCCCGCCAACGGCGGCGAGCAAGGCGTCAGTTGCAGGATTGCTGCTGTGGATCAGTGCGGCTTCGATCAGTTGGCGCCCGCTCATCATTTGACCGGCACGGACCGGAGCCTTGCTGCTGGAAAATTTGGCTGATCGGACCGGGAGCATCAGCGGAAACTGATCGTCGAGGCTCCACTTGCCCTTGTCGACTCCGTCAAGGAAGGTCGCGGCGATCGCGACCTTGCTGGTCGAAGCCATCGGGAACGGGGTATCTCCCAGAACCGAAACCGACTTTCCGGTGGTGAGGTCAATCACCGCCACGCCGATCCGGCCATTGCCGGGGCCCGCGACCGAATGGAGCTGGGCTTCGAAACCCGAACCATAGCTGCGCGGCTGGCCATAGGCCACGAACGGACGCACTGTTGGCGGCGTCGGGCGCGGGCTGCTGGTGCTTTTGGTGACCGGCTGAACCAACGCCGACTTCTTGGCGCTCGGCTGCACCGCAGGCCGGGCCGGGCTCTTGGGCGCGGGGGCGAGCAGTGTATTGTCAAACTCCGCCTCAAGCGACGAATCGGCATGGGCCGCACTGATCGGGGACAGCACAGCGCCGACCAGGGCCAGCGAGCTCAACAGCCTAAAGGTAAGTCCCGTCTTCATGCAGGAAGCGATAGCCCAATCATGCTTTCTGTTTGGCTAACAGGTTCCGCCCCGCATAGGATTGCGCGACGAACTGCACCGTGCTTGCGGGAAATTGCTTAATTACGCACAAAAATGGCCGGAGGGACTGCTCCCCCCGGCCGTTTTTACGGTTAGCTTGGCGTTTGGACCTAGAAGTCCATCCCGCCCATGCCGCCCATGCCGCCGCCGGGCATTCCGCCCATGGCCGCTTTGTCTTCTGGCTTTTCAGCGATCGCCGCTTCGGTGGTGATCAGCAGGCCAGCAACCGAGGCTGCGTCTTGCAGCGCGGTGCGGACGACCTTGGTCGGATCGATCACGCCGGCCGCAACCAGGTTTTCGTAGACGTCGGTAGCAGCGTTGAAGCCCTGGGTTTCATCGCCTTCGCGCAGCAGGTTGCCCGAAACCACGGCGCCATCGTGGCCCGCGTTGGTGGCAATCTGCCTGAGCGGGGCGGCGATCGCCTTGCGGACGATATCGATGCCCTTGGTCTGATCGTCGTTGGCGCCCTTCATGCCTTCCAAAGCCTTGGTGGCATAGAGCAACGCGGTACCGCCGCCGGGGACGATGCCTTCTTCAACCGCAGCGCGGGTGGCATGGAGCGCGTCATCAACGCGGTCCTTGCGTTCCTTCACTTCGACTTCCGAAGCCCCGCCAACCTTGATCACGGCAACACCGCCGGCCAGCTTGGCCAGACGTTCCTGCAGCTTTTCACGGTCATAGTCGCTGGTGGTGGTTTCGATCTGGGCGCGGATCTGTTCGACCCGGGCCTTGATTTCTTCACCCGAACCGGCGCCATCGACGATGGTGGTGTTGTCCTTGTCGATGGTGATCTTCTTGGCCTGGCCCAGCATGTTCAGCGTGACCGATTCAAGCTTGATGCCCAGATCTTCGGAGATCATTTCGCCCTGCGTCAGGATCGCGATGTCCTGCAGCATCGCCTTGCGGCGATCGCCAAAGCCGGGAGCCTTGACTGCTGCAACCTTGAGCCCGCCGCGCAGCTTGTTGACCACCAAGGTGGCCAGCGCTTCGCCTTCGATGTCTTCGGCGATGATCAGCAGCGGACGGCCCGACTGGACCACCGCTTCGAGCACCGGCAGCATCGCCTGGAGCGAAGCCAGCTTCTTTTCGTGGATCAGGATGTACGGATTTTCCAGCTCGACGATCATCTTTTCCGGATTGGTGATGAAGTAGGGCGAGAGGTAACCGCGATCGAACTGCATCCCTTCAACGACATCGAGTTCAAATTCGAGGCCCTTGGCTTCTTCGACGGTGATCACGCCTTCCTTGCCAACCTTTTCCATGGCTTCGGCGATTTTTTCGCCGACTTCACGGTCTCCATTGGCCGAGATGATCCCGACCTGAGCGATTTCGGACGAGCCGGAAACCGGCTTTGAACGGCCGACCAGATCGGCGACGACCTTGGTCACAGCCAGATCGATCCCGCGCTTCAGGTCCATCGGGTTCATTCCGGCGGCGACGCAGGTCATGCCTTCGCGAACGATGGCCTGAGCCAGTACGGTAGCGGTGGTAGTACCGTCACCGGCCTGATCGTTGGTCTTGCTGGCGACTTCGCGCAGCATCTGGGCGCCCATGTTTTCGAACTTGTCTTTCAGTTCGATTTCCTTGGCGACGGTAACGCCGTCCTTGGTGATGCGGGGCGCACCAAAGCTCTTGTCGATCACCACGTTGCGGCCCTTGGGGCCCAGGGTAACCTTGACGGCATTGGCGAGGATATCGACACCGGCGAGAATGCGTTCACGCGCATCGCGGCCGAATTTCACGTCCTTGGCTGACATTG
>VFKS01000159.1 GCA_009885425.1 Novosphingobium sp. | reverse complement strand
GTGACCACCCACGGCCCCTTGGTCAGCTGCTTCCATTTGCCGTTCTTGAAATGCCACAGATGGCCAAACCCGTCGCGTTCGGACCACCAGATCAGGCTGCCATCCTTGAGGAAGCGGTAGTCGTTTGACAGGTTGACCCAGCTGCTGGGCGCGGCCGTTTCGGTAAACAGCACTTTCGCCTTACCGGTGGCGGGATCGACGCTGAGCATATCGAGCCGGGTCTGCGCGCGGTTCTGGCGCTGAACATACAGCGTCTTTCCATCGGGCGCCCAATTCACCCGGGCGAGGTAGATATCCTTGTCCGGCCCCAGATCGACTTCGACCTTGGCGGTGCCATCCGGCGCCATCACGAACAGCGAAACCAGCGAATTGGGCGATCCGGCGACGGGATAGCGCTGTTGAAAGGTCTTGGTCCCCTCGGCGCCGATCGCGGCGCGGGTGACGATCCCGACCGGGGCATCATCGAATCGCTGCACCGCGATCCGGCTGTCATCGGGCGACCACCAGTAGCCGGTGAAGCGGGCCATTTCCTCTTGCGCGACAAACTCCGCCTCGCCCCAATGGACGGTGTCGGCGGTTTCCGCAGGCGAAACCGGCTGCGCCTCTGCCCCGACCTTGCCCGCCCACAACCGCTGGTCGCGAACAAACGAGACATAGCCGCCTTTGGGGCTGAGCGCCGGGTTGAGTTCGTCGCCCGCACTGTCAGTCAGCCGGGTAACTTTGCCGTCCAGCCCGGCAAGGTACAGATCGCCATCGAGCGGGACCAGAATGGCCTTGCTGTCCGCCGTCCATTCGTAGGCCACGATCCCCTTGAGATCGCCAATCCGCTGGCGTTCGCGCTGCATCTTTTCGGCTTCGGACAGCTCTTTGCCCGATCCGAGCTTGAGACTGTCGACCAGCATCGTCCACTGGCCGCTGTTGCGATCAAACCCCCACAGGTCATAACGCTCGCGATCATCACCGCGCGCGCGCAGAACGGTCAGCCAACGGCCATCGGGCGAAAGTTTCACCCCCCGCGGCACTGCGCCGTTGAGGCTGGGGCTGGCGAAGACGCGTTCGAAATCGAGCGCCTTGACCGCGGCTTGACTGGAAGCCGGGCTCACCGGGCCGCCCTCGGCCAAGGCTGGCGATGCTGTGAGGATCGTTGCGGCGAACAAGGCTGCGAATAGGCGCATGGCAAGTTTCTGATCCCCATAAGCAAAAAGGCGCCCCGGGCATTGCCGGGACGCCTCTTGTAGTTCGCTATAGCACCTTGGCGCTAGAACCTTTTTGGCCTCACTCGCCCGGACGCGGATCGCGACGTTCGGCGATGCGAGCGCGCTTACCGGTGCGGCCACGCAGATAATACAGCTTGGCGCGCCGGACCACGCCCTTGCGGACCACGGTGATGCTGTCGATGTTGGGCGAGTACAGCGGGAATACGCGTTCCACGCCTTCGCCAAAGCTCATCTTGCGGACGGTGAAATTGGAGCCGATGCCCTTGTTGGCACGGGCGATGCACACGCCTTCGTACATCTGTACGCGGCTGCGTTCGCCTTCGATAACCTTCACGCCGACGCGGACGGTATCGCCGGGGCGAAAAGTCGGGATTTCCTTGCCAGCGTCAGTAGTTGCCTTGGCAATTTCTTCGGCTTCGATCTGTTGAATCAGGTTCATTGACCTGGGTCCTCATCTTCATGCCGCGCGCCAGAGGCAGACTGGACCCGAGCGCCTGAATGACGCTCCCAAAGGTCCGGCCTGCGTAACCGTGTGTCGATCTCTGACTGTGACTTGCGCCAAGCCGCGATCTTCGCATGATCCCCCGATCGCAGCACTTCAGGGACCGTGCGCCCTTCCCACAAAGCGGGCCGGGTAAAGTGAGGATATTCAAGCAATCCTTGTTCAAAGGACTCCTCGGTACCACTCGAAGCCGCGCCCATTACGCCGGGAAGCAGCCGAATGCAAGCATCAAGCAGCATCAGCGCCGGCACCTCCCCGCCCGACAGAACGATATCGCCGACCGAGACTTCCTCGACATCGCGGCCAGCGAAAATTCGCTCGTCAAACCCCTCAAACCGGCCGCACAGGACGATCACGCCGGGTCCTGCCGCCAGTTCGCGCACCCGGGCCTGGCTGAGCGGCTTTCCGCGCGGGGTCATGGCGAGAACCGGGCAATCGGGCTGGCGCGCACGGGCGTGGTCAATAGCCGCCGCCAGCACATCGGCGCGCAGCACCATCCCGGCCCCGCCGCCGGCGGGCGTATCATCAACGGTGCGGTGTTTGTCCGCCGCGAAATCACGGATCTGAACGGTATCCAGCGCCCACTTCCCCTCCTCCCGCGCGCGGCCAGCGAGGCTGATGCCCAGCGGGCCGGGGAACATCTCGGGGTAGAGGGTGAGGACGGTGGCGAGGAAAGTCATAGTGCAGCGCCTTTTCCAGAAAGCCGTTCCAACCGCAAATGTTCTATTGCCCTTCACAGCCATCGTGGCAAACCGTGAGACATGATCCGACCGATCCCAGCCGCTTTATTGGCCCTATGCCTCGCCGGTCCAGCCCATGCGGAGGAAATCGGCGAATGCCTGTTTGACCGCGACACTTTGACCTTTGCCGGAACGCCGCTTGAACAAGCCACCTGCCTGCTGCGCAAGATCGAGCTTGGCGCAGTGCGTAAGCCGCAGCCGCTCCCGCCGGTGATCGTCCGGTTAATGCGCGAAGGCGGCGCGCCTTCGCCCGCGATGAAAGCGGCGGCGATAGCGGCGTTCCCGGAGCCTTACCGGGCCTATGCGATCCAGCACGCCGACGCCGCAGTGTCGCAGACCGAAGAGGGCCTGCCGCTGCTCTATTTCGTGATCCACGATACCAGCACGCCGTTTTACGCGCACGAGCCGTTCCCCAAACGGCTCAACGCCGATTGGAAAGTGAACGCTTTCACCCCCTATATGGACGGCACTTTCGCCAAGGCCCCGGTGGCGCATATCTTTCTCAACCGGGTCGGGCAGATCTGGGCCGGGCACGAGTTTCAGGAGGGTTGGCGCGCGACCAAACTGGAAAGCCGGGTGGTTGGATCACGCGCGCGCGGGCGGTTCGTCCATATCGAGACGGTCCAGCCGCGCCGCTTTCTTCCCGGCGCGACCAGCCGCGGTCAGACAGAGGGCCCAAAGCCCGGCTTTACCCGCGAACAATACCGGATGCTGGCCGCGCTGTATGTCTATACCAGCGCGCGGGCCGGGCGCTGGCTGATCCCGGCGCAGCACAACACGGTCGATTCGACCATTCCTGACGCCCACGACGATCCGCAGAACTTTGATCTGAAAGCGTTTGGGAAAGAGCTGGAAAAGCTAGTTGGCAAGCCGAAGGGTTAGCCAGGCTCTCAATCTTCGACTGCAAAGGCAGCGGTGATTACCAGGCGCTCGCTGTCCCATTCGGGAACGGCCTCGGCCCGCATTGGAACCATGAATTTCTTGCCGGGTTTGCCATCGACCGAGGCGCGCTGGATTTCCAGCACATCGCCCGCGCCGAAGTTCTCGACCGCTATGCAAGTTCCCAGGGCCTCACCATCGGTTGAGATCGCGGGCAGGCCGAGCAGGTCGGTGTAGTAATATTCGCCCTCAGCCAGCGCCGGCAAGGTATCGCGCGGGACGGTGAGCGCGGTGCCGCGCAGTTTTTCGGCGGCGGTGCGGTCCGCGACTTCGGCAAAGCGGGCGATTGCGCCGCCTTTGCCGTCGTCCTTGAGCTTTTCCAGCGTCAGCGTGGAATCGTTGAAGGCGCGGTGCCGCTTGAGCGACGCCACGCCTTCACCGAACAGCTTGAGCCGGACCTCACCCGTCAGGCTGTGCGCGCCGGTGATGGCGGCCAGCGTAACGGGGCGGGTGTCAGCCAAGACTTGGCCTTAAGCCTGTTCTTCGCTGGCTTCAGCAGCAGGAGCTTCTTCAGCAGCGGCTTCTTCGGCAGCGGCTTCAGCAGCAGGGGCTTCTTCGGCAGCAACTTCAGGGGCGGCTTCTTCAGCGGCAACTTCAGCAGCAGGCGCTTCTTCAGCAACCGGAGCTTCTTCAGCGGCGGCTTCGGGAGCGGCTTCTTCGGCAACTGGCGCAGCTTCTTCGGCTGCGGCTTCAGGAGCGGCTTCCTCGGCAACCGGAGCAGCTTCTTCGGCCGCAGGCGCTTCAACGGCAACTTCTTCAGCAGCAACTTCTTCGATCACTTCGGCAACAACCGGAGCGGCAGCGGCGGCGGCGGCAGCTTCGGCCGCTTCAACAGCCTTGTTAGCCTTGTCTTCAGCGCGATCCTTGGCCTTCTTGCCGGGCTCAGCCTTGTTGGGGTTGTTGGTTACGGCGCGTTCCTTGATCCCGGCCTTGTCGAGCATGCGGGCGACCCGGTCGGTCGGCTGGGCGCCAACGCCGAGCCAGTACTTCACCCGGTCTTCGATCAGGCGGACGCGGTTTTCATCGTCCTTGGCCAGCAGCGGGTTGTAGGTGCCAACCTGCTCGAGGAACTTGCCATCGCGGGCCGAACGGCTGTTGGCAGCGACAACCTTGTAATACGGGCGCTTCTTGGAGCCGCCACGCGAAAGACGAAGGGAAACAGACATTTGAACTACCTTTCTAACAAATCGGAATATGTAAAAATTACTTTTTAATCAAGTCATTGAAATTGCCGGGTAGGCCGCCACCGGGACCACCAAGCCCGGGCAAACCGCTGCCTCCGCCGCCGCCGCCAAGGCCGGGCATCGCCCCGCCGAGGCCGCCCTTGCCGAACATCTTGGCGAGCCCGCCAAGGCCGCCCATCTTCTTGATCTGCTTCATCGCGCGGCCCATTTCCTGGTGCATCTTGAGCAGCTTGTTGACATCCTGCACCTGCATGCCCGAACCCTTGGCGACGCGGATCTTGCGTTTGGCGTTGAGAAGTTCGGGGCGGGTCCGCTCCTTCGGAGTCATCGATCCAATGATCGCGTCCATCCGCAGCAACACTCGGTCATCCATCCCGCTGGCGTCCATCGCCGCCTTGGCTTTCTTCATCCCCGGCATCATCCCGGCAAGCGCGCCAAGTCCGCCCATTTTCTGCATCTGGCGCAGCTGCTGGCGCAGGTCGTTCATATCGAACTGACCCTTGGCCATCCGCTCAGCCATTAGCTGGGCGTCTGCTTCCTCGATCGCAGCGGCGGCCTTCTCGACGATCGAGACGACATCGCCCATGCCCAGAATACGGCTGGCAACGCGGCTCGGCTGGAACACTTCGAGCGCATCAAGCTTTTCGCCGACGCCGGCAAATTTGATCGGCTTGCCGGTGACGTGACGCATCGACAGCGCCGCGCCGCCGCGGGCATCGCCGTCCATCCGGGTCAGCACGATCCCGGTCAGTTCGATCTGCTCGGTAAAGGCCTTGGCGACGTTGACCGCGTCTTGCCCGGCCAGCGCATCAACCACCAGCAGCACTTCCTGCGGCGCCGAGATCCCGGCAACAGCCTGCATCTCGTCCATCAGGCCCTGATCAACATGCAGGCGGCCTGCAGTGTCGAGCAGCAGCACATCGACCGCCTGCAGCTTGGCCGCTTGCAATGCGCGGGTGGCGATCTCAGTCGGCTGCTGGCCTACGATGATCGGCAAGGTTGCCACGCCGACCTGCTCGCCCAGCACCTTGAGCTGTTCCTGCGCGGCGGGACGATTGACGTCGAGCGAGGCCATCAGGGCCTTCTTGCCGTACTTTTCCTTAAGCAGCTTGCCCAGCTTGGCGGTGGTGGTGGTCTTGCCTGACCCTTGCAGGCCGACCATCAGGATCACCACCGGCGGAGCAGCGTTGAGGTCCAGCCCTGGAACGTCCTCGCCGCCGAGCATATCGACGATCGCGTCATTGACGATCTTGACGACTTGCTGGCCCGGCGTGACCGAACGCAGCACGTTCTGGCCAACCGCTTTTTCGGTTACTTCATCGATGAAGCGGCGGACCACCGGCAAGGCCACGTCAGCCTCAAGCAGCGCGATCCGCACTTCGCGCATCGCATCGCGGACGTCCTGTTCATTGAGCGCCCCACGACCGCGCAGCCTGTCAAAGACAGTGCCTAACCGGTCTGAAAGGGCGTCGAACATGGGCAACAAAACTCCGAAACGCGAAAAAAGCCGGTGAGCGAAACCTCGCTGACCAGCTTGCCAAACAAATACTCTTTCATTCGAAGAATGGTGGAGCCTAGCGGGATCGAACCGCTGACCTCCTGCATGCCATGCAGGCGCTCTCCCAGCTGAGCTAAGGCCCCGTCACCATTCGTCGCGGCAGCCCCGGGAGACCGCCAAACCCTCATGCCGAAGCGCGAGAGGCCGCCCCATTAGTGGCGGCCTCTGCGCTTGGCAAGAGACTAATTGTCGTCGCCGTCGCCTTCGACGCCGGCCACGCCCAGGTCGTCATCGCCGCCCAGATCGACGTCATTGTCAGGCGAATCGCCGTCTTCATCGATATCCAGATCGGGATCGGCCAGATCGGTATCCTCGACCACTTCGACCTTGGCCTTCTGGATTTCCTCATACGGGATCGGCTGCTTTGACTTCAGCACCGGGTCGGGATGCCAAGCATAGCCGCATTCAATGCAGCTTACCGGGTCATCCTTGCCCAGATCGTAGAAGCGGGTGCCGCATTTCGGGCAACCGTGTTTGGCGCCCCATTCAGCCTTGGCCATGTCAATTCCTCAAATAC
>VFKS01000058.1 GCA_009885425.1 Novosphingobium sp. | reverse complement strand
GTCACTTCGGCGGGGCTGCGAGCCACCCCCATCCGCATTTCAGGAGGGACCACCATGCCTTTGGGCAGCCCGGTCACTTCGCCGCCGCCGCCGGGCCGGGTGATGTAGCCGCCAACCGCGTTGATCCGCGGGCCGATCACGTCACCCCGGTTGATTGCATTGCGCAGTTCGATGTTGCCGGTGCCGCGATAGGAGCCGACATCGTGGACCGTGGTGAACCCGGCTTCCAGTGTAATCCGGGCATTGCGCGCGCCCAAATAGGCGGTTTCCTCTGGCCCGTGGAGCAGCGGTTCGGCCGGATTGTTGGTCTGGAGATAGTCGGCCAGATGGACATGAACATCGATCAACCCGGGCAGCACCCAATAGGCCGACCAGTCGATCAACTTGGCCTGTGCCGGGGGCGGGGACCATGGCGTGATCGCGGCGACCCGCCCGTCCTCGATCCGGATCAGCCGGTCTTCCAGCACCGCGCCAGTTGCAGGCTCAATCAGGTGTCCGGCGCGGACATAGACCGTTTCGGCCATTGCTGGCGCGGCCAGGATCAGGGCAAATAGGGCGGCGGTGAGGCGGACAAGTCTGGTCATCCCGGCAAGGTGCCCTGCCGCGCGGCGCGGTGCAATGGGTCTAGTCCGGCGGATTGTGCCGCCGCAGGAACGCCTCGAGCGTGTCGAGCCAGCGGCCTGAATTGACCGGCTTGTCAAAGCCATGGCCTTCGTCGGGGAAGGTCAGCAGGTCGAGCGGCTTTCCGGCGGTTCCGGCGGCCAATTTCAGCGCGGTATATTGTTTGAACGGAACCCGGAAATCGCGCTCACCATGGACCAGCAGGACCGGGCGGGTCAGGCGACCGATCTGTTTGACCGGGCTGACCAGATCGAGATCGAATCCAGCTTCGCTCCCGCTGATCTTCGCTTTCCATTTCCGCCCGCTTTCGCGTGAGAAATAGTTCTTGTCATAGAGCAACTGCATCTTCCAGTCGGTCACCCCGGCAAAACTGGCCGCACAGCGATAGCGTTCGGGGTTGCGGATCACTGCCCAGAGCGCGGCATAGCCGCCATAGGAGCTGCCAACCATGCAGACCCGCTTGGGATCGGTGAACCCCTGGGCCACGGTCCAGTCCATCCCATCGTCAAGATCGTCCTGCATCTTGCGGCCGATCTGGCCATCGCCTAGCTTGACGAAATCATCTCCTGATCCGCCAGATCCGCGATAATTGGGTTGCAGAACGGCGTAACCGCGGTTGGCGAGGAACTGTGCTTCGGTTTCGAATTCCAACTTATCGTGGACACCATAGGGCCCGCCGTGGGGCAGCACGATCAGCGGCAGGTTCGCAGGCTTGCGGCCCGGCGGCAGGGTCAGTAGCGCCTTGATCTCGACCCCGTCGCGGGCCCTGTAGGTGATGGCGGTGGGGACGGCCATCTGGGCCGGGTCGATCTGGGGCTTTTCGGCAAAGAACAGATCCAGCTTTCGCATTGCGGGGGTGTAAATGTACCAGACCCCCGGATCATTCTCGCGCCCGGCCCAAACCAGCATCCGCGAACGATCGCGTGAGCGCCCGGCGATCCAGACCTGGTTGCCGAGCAACGCCTTGTCGAGTTTGGTCTGGAGGGCTTTCAGATCAGGATCAAACCATTCGACCCGGTCGCGATCATCGGACCAGAACGCGGCGACCAGCTTGTTCTGCTCGTCGAACCAGACATCGTCGATGTCGGTGCCAGAGCGGGCAAACACCGTCTCGCCGGTCTGGCCGGTCGAATAGTTGACCTTGCGCAGCACATAGTGGCCGCCGTCATCCTTTTCGAGGACATGGCCTTCGTCTGATCCGGCCGCAATCTGAGCCAGAATCCATTGACCGCGCTTGTCTTTGTTGACCCGGTCGATCACCGCCGCGACCCGAAACTTTTCATCCGCAGTTCGGCGGTAGATCAGCTTGAGATTGCCGCTGTCGAGCACCTCGATGGCCATCCGCACGACGCCCTGATCATCGGCGTACCAGCTCCAGACATATTGTCGCTGGGCCTGGATTTGCTGGCCCGCCTTCTCGGCCGTGCCATCGAGCGGAAAGCGCCAGACCGAGGGATAATCCACCATAGTGCGCTGCATCGACAGCAGCAGGAACTGCCCCGCTGGATCGATGTGCAGCACGTCATCGCCGACTATGCCCATGTCTTTCTTGCCGATAAAGGTGAAGCTTCGAGTGGTCAGATCGTAAACGAACAGGCGGGTGAAAGTAACGTCTTCGCCATAGATCGAGCCGAGCTGCGAGAGGCTGGCGATGATCCGGTTGTTTCCGGCCCAGCGAAACCATTCGAGCTCATTCTTGGCGGGCATTTCTAGGTTGTGCAGCCCTTGCTTGGTGTTTGCATCCAGCACCGCCAGCCGGGTCTTGCCGTCGCTGGCCACCGCTTTCAGCGCGATCCGGTTGCCATCGGGCGAGAGCTTCATCCCGCTAAGACCCGACCGGGCGGTAAAGGCAGCAGTGGGCACCAGCGGCGGGCGGACCTGTGCTGCGGCGTTAGGGGAGCTTTGGCCGGACAGCGCGTTTAGCGGGGTGAACAGTAATGCAGCGAGCAGGACGAGACCGTAACCAACGCGCATTGTTCGAACACTCCCAGTAAAACGGGCCGCCAATGCTTGGAGCGTAGGTGCACCGCGCCAAAACGCAATCGGATTAGAAAAAGTGGGCTGCTTAATCGCGCGATTAAATTGCGCTTGACCTGCCGCGCGGCGGCGGGTCAAGTCGCGGCATGAATCCTGAAACCATTCGCATTCCAGTCGCTCCCGGCATCGAGATTGCCGCCGATGTCGCGGGGCGGCGCGGCGCGCCGACGGTCATTCTGGGCCACGGCGGTGGGCAGACCCGGCATTCGTGGGACAAGTGCGAGGAGCAGCTGGCCCGGGCCGGATACTACGCCATCAACTATGACCTGCGCGGACACGGTGACAGTGATTGGTCGCCCGATGGGGACTATGCGATCACCACCCGCGCGCAGGATTTGATCACGGTCGCGGCGCAGGGTTCGGCACCTGTTGCGCTGGTCGGGGCCTCGCTCGGCGGGATCACGGCCTTGCTGGCGGCCTGCCTTGGGCTGGAGCCTGCCGCGCTGGTGCTCGTCGATATCGTCCCGAAGATGGCCCCCGCCGGGGTTGCCAAAATCCGCAGTTTCATGATGGCCAGTCCCGATGGGTTCGCCACTATCGAGGAGGCGGCTGACGCGATTTCGGCCTATTATCCCGAACGGCCCCGGCCCAAGGATCTGTCCGGCCTCAACAAGAACCTGCGGCTCCAACCAGATGGTCGCTATCAGTGGCACTGGGACCAGCGGATGATGACCGATACCCGCGCCGATCCGCAGCATATGCTGGAACTGCTCGATGCCGCTGACTGGACCGACCGGGTCCCGACTTTGCTGGTCCGGGGCATGAAAAGCGATATCGTTGACGATGAAGGCGTGGCCGATCTGCGCCGCCGCATTCCCGCGCTCGAGACTGCCGATATCCGCGGTGCCGGGCATATGGTGGCGGGCGACAAGAACGACGAATTCAACACGGCGGTGATCGAATTCCTTACCCGGGTGATGCCGCCAAATCCGTGATTTCCCGCTCTCGACTCTGCTGCGGAAATCCGTAATCCTGTGCGAATTAGACCAAAGTCACGCGCCGGGGGAAATCGATGAAACTGCGGAAATTTGCCTTGCTGATTGCGGCATGGCCGGCGCTGGCCTTCGCCGGCAGCCCCGCCGGGATCGTGCCGCAGATCGGCCAGCCGCAGGCCGAACGGCCGGGCAATTCGGCTTTGCCGCGCCCGCTGATCGCGCCGCCGCCGAACTGGGTCGATGTGGCCCCGCTGCCCAAGACGCCCAAAGGGGCAGAGGGCGCTGCGACGATCGATCTGCTCGGCGATGTCCAGGTGCTGTTCGGCAAGGACGAAGAGACCATCTATTATGGGGTCGCCTGGATCATCGGCACCGCCCACGGGCTCGATTCGGGCTCGCTCAAGGTCGAATGGGACCCCAGCCTCGAAGTGGTTACGATCCACCGTTACCGGGTGCTGCGCGATGGCCAGGTGATTGACCTGCTGGGCGATGGTACCAAGCTGAGGGTGATCCAGCGCGAAACCCGGATGGAAAGCGCGATGCTCGATGGGCGGCTGACTGCAACGCTTCAGCCCGAAGACTTGCGGGTCGGCGATGTAGTCGAATTGGCCTATTCCACCGTCCG
>VFKS01000161.1 GCA_009885425.1 Novosphingobium sp. | reverse complement strand
CGATCTTGTCGGCCAGCCCCATGGCTTCGGCCGGGCCCGAACTGATCGAGGCGAAGGCCTGATTCCAGGTCAGCCCGCTGGCGCCCGGCACCTTGCTCAGCGCGACCATATTCCCGGCATATTGCGGAGCATAGCGCGGCTGATCGAAGAACGCGCCGAGCGAGACTTTGACCCCGCCGGCCTTCATCCGCCCGACGTTGGACTGGGTTGCGCCAAGCTGTTCGAAACTGGCCGGGAGATCATTCAAAGGCGTTGCCAGCACCGGCACCCCGGCCTGCGCCAGTTCAGGCGCGACCATCCAGCCTTCGGTAGCGCCAACAATCACCAGCTTGAGCAGCGGGAATTCCTGACGTAGCTTGAGCACCATCCGGATATCAGCGGCGCGTTCGACATGGACATAGAGCGGCTGTTTGCCGGTCACCACCGGGATCAGCGCCACCGCATCGCGGCGGTTCAGCAGTACATCATCGCGCCGCGCGCCCGCCGGAGACAGGCTCAGTTCGCGCGCTTCGCCCAGCGAATTGTGCAGCTGCGCCCAGGTCGCAACCCGGCTCCCCCCGGCGCGGCGTGCGCCAGTTTCGCCAAGCTCAACATACTGGAACGCGCGTGGGACCATCACCGGATTGGGATCGGCCCCCAGATCGATTACCGCGCCCTGTCCGCCAAAGATCGTATCGGTATCTAGCGGCGCCACCGCAGCGCGAGTCACCCCGCCCGCGCGACTGACCTTGATGTGCTGGGCATCAGGATTTATCGCCTGACTTATATCGAGGCTGGCGCTGAACGGGCTCTTGTCCGCGCCGCTATCGTTGCTGTCATTGACCGCTTCGACATCGAGCAAGCCCAGATCGGTGACAGCCACCACCAGCCCCGGCGTGACCCATTTGCCGCTGGCGTCTACCTTGCGGACGCCCGCCGGGACCACAACATCGCGGCCCACCGCGATAACCTTGCCATTCTGCACCAGCACGGTCGCGCCGTCGATTGGATCGCTGCCATCGCCGATCACGACCTTGCCGCCAGTGATGGCGACTGACTGGGCCAGCGCCGGGCTGGCGACGGTGCAGAGTAGCGCTGCAATCATCATCCGCGCGCTCATTTGACGTCTCCTTCGCCGTTCTGGCCAAGTTCAAAGTCGCTCACCGCGCGGCGCTTGCGGTCGGCGCTGTCAAACAGCATGGCGCCATCGACCCAGACCTTTTCGGGCCGCGAATAGACCGACAGCGGATTGCCGTTCCACAGCACCAGGTCGGCGCCCTTGCCCGGTTCCAGACTGCCGGTCAGCTTGTCGATCCCGATTGCCTTGGCCGGGTTCAAGGTCAGCCAGCGGACCACTTCGCCATCAGGGACAACGATTCCGATCCGGCGGGCATCGCCCTGTGCCTT
>VFKS01000401.1 GCA_009885425.1 Novosphingobium sp. | reverse complement strand
CTGCAAAGTTGATCGCCGCCAAGAGAAACCCCTTCCAAACGCAAAAACAGCCGCTATACGAAGCGCTCCCCGACGAATCGGGGTCAGGAATGTGGACGCATAGCTCAGTTGGTAGAGCAGCTGACTCTTAATCAGCGGGTCCTTGGTTCGAGCCCAAGTGTGTCCACCACTCCCCCCTCTCTCCCACCTAACCCAGATCAAAAAGCATTTGCCATCGCCCGGCCAAGCGGCAATGGCGCGGCTATGGAACAGATCAGCGCAGTCCGCAGTCACGGCGGCACCCAAGGTGTCTACTCACATCAAAGCAGTGCCACCGGCACTCCCATGACCTTTTCGGTGTTCGTGCCGGACCATCAACCTGGCGCGAAGCTGCCGGTGCTGTGGTATCTTTCCGGCCTGACCTGCACCCATGCCAACGTCACCGAAAAGGGTGAGTTCCGGGCTGCCTGCGCCGAGCATGGAATCATTCTGATCGCGCCCGATACCAGCCCGCGCGGCGATGATGTGCCCGATGATGAGGGCTATGATTTTGGCAAGGGCGCTGGCTTTTACGTCGATGCCACGCAGGCGCCGTGGTCCACCCACTTTCAGATGCGCAGCTATATCGAGCAGGAACTGCCCGCGCTGATCGCGCAGCAGTTTCCGGTCGACATGGACCGGCAAGGTATCAGCGGGCACAGCATGGGCGGCCATGGTGCGCTTACGATCGGGCTACGCTTGGGCAATCGGTTCCGTTCGGTCAGCGCCTTTTCGCCAATCGTCAGCCCGATCAACTGCCCGTGGGGCGAGAAAGCGCTGGGCGGCTATCTGGGGCCGGATCAGGCGGCTTGGCGACAATACGATGCCTGCGCCCTGATCGAAGATGGTGCCCGCCTGCCCGATCTGCTGATCGATCAGGGCGAAGCGGACAATTTCCTCCATGAACAGCTCAAAACCGGGCTGCTGGTGATGGCCGCGCGCAAGGCCGGGATCCCGGCAACGATTCGGATGCAGCCGGGCTATGATCATTCGTACTACTTCATTTCCAGCTTCATGGCCGATCATGTCGCCTGGCATGCCGAACGGTTGAAGCGATGACCGCGGCCTAGCTGAGCCCAGAATCAAAAAGGGCGGCCGTTGCGGGCCGCCCTTTTCGTAAGTTTTGATCCGTCAGCTTTACTGAGCAACCGGAGCGGCCGGAGCAACCAGCTTGCTCTTGGCATAGGCCGACCACAGCTGGGCAATCGGAACGCGCGCTCCGGTGACCTTGGCAAAGGTTTCCCGTGCTTCAACAAAGCGGCCCTGATCGATCTGGACGATCCCCAGCCGGGTCAGAACCCGCGGTGCATCGACCCCGGGCCGGGTCAGCGCGATCTTGTACATTTCCTCAGCCTTGACGGCATTGTCGTGACTCAGGAATGCGTCACCCGCCGCCATCGCAGTCGCCGCCGTGGCATTTGCCCCGCGGGCATCGCGTTCCATCGCTACCAGCGAAGCTTTGTCTTCGACAATCCGCGTCGTTGATATCGCCTTGGCATCGATTACGAAGGGATCGCTCATCTGCAGCTTGCCGGCGGCAAGGCCCATGTTCACGATCTTGAGCGCCTCAGCCGGCAGACGGCGCGGATCGGCCGCCTGAATGTATTCGATATAGTCGCGCGCTTCGGAGAAGCTGTTGGTCCGTGCCATCAGGCGCAGCAGGTCGATCTGCTCCTGGTTCTGGAACGTGCTCATATCGCGGACAACCGACAGGGCCAGCGCCCAGTTTTCCTGATTGGGATAGCCTTCAACCAAGCGGGTCGAAAACTTGATCGCCTGGGCCGGCATTTTGGCCTTGTAGGACACGACAATGCCCTTGCGGATCCATTCTTCGGGTGCTGCTGCGCCACGCTTGGTGATCGCATCATCAAGCACCTTGAGGCCTTCATTCGGCATATTGTCGTTGAAATAGGCATCGGCCAGCAGGCCATCGACCCCGTTTTCGGTATAGCCGCCGGCGATCGCCGCCTGCAACGCAGTCCGCGCCGCAGGATATTCCCGCAGGTCATAAGACAAGCCGCCGATATAGAACTGGAACTTCGCATTGTCGGCCGGGGACAGCTTGCCGCTGTCAACCATCGACTGCAGTCCGCGGCGTTGCATCGCCTTGTCGAAGCCGACCTGCCCCAGCGCCAGCGCGAGCTGTCCGGCCAGGAACTTGTCATCCGGGTTCGTTGCAATCGCGAACGCCTTATCCAGCAGATCCTTTTCCGGTTGGAGCAGCGTGCTAAGCGCGGCGACCGAAGCATCGTACTTGGCGCGGGCCTCATCGCGGGCCTTCTTGTTCGAAGCGTTGCGATAGGCGTTATCCGCCGCCTTCACTGCAGCCTGTGCATCCAGCACGTCCTGCCGCTTCGCCGCCTTATCTACGCCGTCCTTGGCTGCAACATAAACCGGGATGAAAGGCTTGGAGGGCGCAATCTTCGGCGCCTCAGGCTTCTTTTCCTTGGCAGCAGCGGGCAGCGCCAGGCCGCCAGTGGCAACACCCAAAGCAAGCGCCATTCCCAGTGCAGAGCGGGTCAAAAATGTCGCACGAACCATCGCAATATTCTCCTTGGCAACCGCCAGTTTGCGCGCGATTTGCGGGCACTGGCGGGGCAACTTCCTCGATCCAGCCATAGGCGCTAGAACACCACCTTGGCAACACCCCGGCGCACTAGGGCCGCGCGGTTGAACGGCGATTGAATAGCGCCAGTGCCATCCGTTCAGCATTGCCGCGCAAGGTGTGGAAAAAACGCCCATCCGAACCGCTTTGGATGGCTCTGCGAGAGCCTTTGCCCTAGGGCTTAATGATCCGAATTTGGCCAAAACAAAACAAGTGACCCATCCCGCGTGAGCGACGAAATCGACATCCCCGAATCCACTCCCGAACCGACCGGTCCGATGGGCGAATTTCAGCGCATCGACATCGTCGATGAGATGAAATCGAGCTACCTCGATTACGCGATGAGCGTGATCGTCAGTCGGGCCCTGCCCGATGTGCGTGACGGTTTGAAGCCGGTCCACCGCCGTATCCTGTTTGCAGCGCAGGAAGGCGGCATGGTTGCTGGCCGGCCCTATCGCAAATGCGCCAAGATCGTTGGCGACGTGATGGGCAACTATCATCCGCACGGCGACCTTGCGATCTACATGGCGCTGGTTCGGATGGCGCAGGATTGGTCAATGCGGGTGCCGCTGGTCGATGGCCAAGGCAACTTCGGCTCGATGGATCCCGATGCCCCGGCCTCGATGCGCTACACCGAAGCGCGGCTGGCCAAGGTGGCCAACAGCCTGCTCGACGATCTCGACAAGGATACCGTCGATTTCACCGAGAACTATGACGGTTCACGGCAGGAACCGACCGTGCTGCCGGCGCGCTTCCCTAACCTGCTGGTCAATGGCGCCGGCGGGATCGCGGTCGGCATGGCGACCAACATTCCGCCGCACAACCTGGGCGAAGTGATCGACGCGTGCCTGGCCTATATGGACAACCCGGCGATCACTTCGGAAGAGCTGATCGAATTTGTCCCCGGCCCCGATTTCCCCACCGGCCCGCTGATCCTCGGCACCGCCGGGGCGCGCTCAGCCTATCTGACCGGGCGCGGCTCGATCATCATGCGCGCGCGCCACGAGATCGAGGAAGGCCGCGGCGACCGGCGCTCGATCGTGCTGACTTCGATCCCCTATCAGGTCGGCAAGAGCGGGCTGGTCGAAAAGATCGCCGAAGCCGCCAAGGACAAACGGATCGAAGGCGTTTCGGACATTCGCGACGAATCGAGCCGGCTCGGCGTGCGGGTGGTGGTCGATCTCAAGCGCGATGCCACGCCTGAAGTGGTGCTAAACCAGATCTGGCGTAACACCCCGGCACAGTCGAGCTTCCCGGCCAATATGCTGGCGATCCGCGGCGGCCGCCCCGAAACGCTGGCGCTGCGCGATATCATCGCCGCGTTCATATCCTTCCGCGAGGAAGTGATCACTCGCCGGACCAAGTTTGAACTCAACAAGGCGCGTGACCGGGCGCATATCTTGCTCGGACTGGTCGTTGCGGTGACCAACCTTGACGAAGTGGTCAAGATCATTCGCGGTTCACCCAATCCGGCCGCCGCGCGCGAAGCGCTGGTCACCCGCGAATGGCCGATTGGCGAAATTGCGCAGTATATCCGGCTGGTCGAAGCGATTGAGCCTGATGCCGAACAGGCTGGCGGGACCTATCGCCTGTCCGAAGTACAGGTCCGGGCAATACTCGATCTGCGCCTCCACCGCTTGACCGCGTTGGGCCGCGACGAGATTGGTGATGAGCTGAAAGAGCTGTCGCTGGCGATCGAGGAATATCTCTCGATCCTGGCCGACCGGACCAAGCTCTACGGCGTGATGCGCGATGAACTTGTCGCGATCCGCGCCGCCTATGCCACGCCGCGAAAGTCCGAAATTGCTGCAGCCTGGGACGGGATCGATGACGAGGACCTGATCGAGCGCGAGGACATGGTCGTGACCGTGACCATGGACGGCTATATCAAGCGCACCCCGCTCTCTACCTTCCGCGCCCAGAACCGCGGCGGCAAGGGCCGGGCCGGGATGGCAACCAAGGACGAGGATGTGATCACGAACATGTTCGTGACCAGCACCCACAATCCGGTGCTGTTCTTCTCGACCGCGGGCAAGGTTTACCGGCTCAAAGTGTGGAAACTGCCCGAAGGCGGGCCGACCACGCGCGGCCGCCCGATCGTCAACCTGCTGCCTGCGCTCGACAAGGACGAGACGATCCAGACTGTCCTCGCCCTGCCCGAGGATGAGGCCGAATGGGGCAAGCTCTCGGTTGTCTTTGTCACTGCTAAGGGCAATGTCCGGCGCAATTCGATGGACGCCTTTGCCAATGTGCCAAGCAACGGCAAATTCGCGATGCGGTTTGATGAGGGTTCGGAAGACCGCCTGATCGGCGTCGCTTTGCTCGAAGCCAGCGACGATGTGCTGCTCGCCACCCGCGCTGGCAAGGCGATCCGCTTTGCTGGCGACGAAGTGCGCGAGTTTACCAGCCGCACCTCGACGGGCGTGCGCGGGATGACGCTGAAGGGCGATGACGAGGTGATTAGCCTGTCGATCCTCCACCGCGTCGGCACCACCAGCGAAGAACGCGAGGACTATGTCCGGTTTGCGCCATGGAAGGGTGAAAAGGAAGGCGAGCCGTCGCTGTCGCCCGAGCGGATGGCCGAACTGGCCGAGCACGAGCAGTTCATCCTGACGGTTTGCGCCAATGGCTATGGCAAGATGTCCTCTGCTTACGAATACCGGCGAACCGGGCGCGGCGGCCAAGGCATTACCAATATCGACAATATCGCCCGCAATGGGCCAGTCGTGGCCAGTTTCCCGGCGGTTCGCGCCGATCAGTTGATGCTGGTAACCGATCAGGCCAAACTGATCCGCCTGCCGCTCGAAAGCCTGCGGGTAATCGGACGCGGTAGTGCCGGGGTGCGGCTGTTCAACGTCTCGGACGAAGAACACGTGGTTTCCGCCGTGCGGCTGGCCGATGCGGGCGAGGATGAGGCTGAAGGTGAGGAAATGGCTGAGGGTGAAGTCCCCGCTGCCGACGATACGCCAGCCGCCGATGCTCCGCCGACTGACGAGGCGTGAGCGATCTACCCGACTACGCCTGGAAAATTCTGACCAGCGCGCAGAAGGACCAACTCGTCTCTAACGGGCTGTTCGAAGGCGCGCAGGTCGATCTGGCCGATGGCTATATCCACCTCTCGGCTGAGCCGCAGGTTGTGGGCACGCTCGACAAGCATTTTGCCGGCCAGTCTGGCCTGTGGCTGGCCCGGGTTGATCTGACTGCACTGGGATCGGCGGTACGCTGGGAGAAATCGCGCGGCGGCGCCCTGTTCCCGCACATTTATGCCGCGCTGCCGCTGAGCGCCGTGACCACGCTGGCCCCCTTGCAGCGTGCGACAGACGGAACCGTGCTCTACCCAGCCTGAGCCCTTGCACCGACAGCCTGACAGCGCGATGATGCGCTGACTTTGCGGGAGGCGGGTGAGGATGAGCGTGAAGGTTGAACCATCGGGGCAGGCCTGCGGGGCGCGGGTCAGCGGCATTGATCTGCGGCGCGCGCTGGAGCCAGCCGAGATTGCGGAATTGCGCGCCATCTGGCTGGAGCACCACGTCCTCGCCTTCCCCGACCAGTTCCTGGGCGACGACGATCTGGAGCGCTTCACGCTGGCCTTTGGCGGGTTCGGCCACGATCCATTCTTCGCCCCGATCCCGGGCCGAAATCACATCGCCGCGATCCGCCGTGAGGCCGACGAGCAAAGCCCGCTGTTCGCCGAAAACTGGCACACTGATTGGAGCTTTCAGGCTCGCCCGCCCGCTGGCACCTGCCTGATGGCGGTCGATATCCCGCCCCATGGCGGCGATACGCTCTATGCCAACCAACACGCCGCGTGGGAGGCTCTGCCCGATGCGCGCAAGGCCGAGCTAGCCGATCTGGTCGCGGTCCACTCAGCCCGCCTCGCCTATGCCCCGGACGGTACCTATGGCGCGAAGGACAAGGGCCGCAGCATGGACATTCGCCCGAGCGAGGAAGCGCTCGCCACCCAGACGCACCCGCTGGTTCCGGCCCATCCGGAAACCGGGCGGCGCGGGTTTTATTCGACGCTGGGCTACATCGTCGGGATCGAGGGCATGGAGCAGGCGGCTGCAATCGCTCTGCTGATGGAATTGCAGCAGTGGCAGGGCGATGAGCGCTTCAACTATCGGCACCGCTGGGAGCCGGGGATGCTGGTGATGTGGGACAACCGCTCGGTCCTGCACAAAGCCACCGGCGGCTATGAGGGCCACCGCCGCGAACTCCACCGCACCACGATTGCGGCGTGGGCGGGCTGAACCCTAGGCGGTGCGGCGACGCAGTTCTCCCACTACGCCAGTCGCAATCAGGAACTGGCCGAAATAGTACAGCGGCCAGATCAGCAGATCGGGCAGCGGGCTCTGCTGCATCGCCCCCATACGCGCGAAAATCAGCAGGTCCGAAGCGACGAACAGCACCGCCCCAATCCCGACCCGGTAGCGCGGGAAACTGCTGGTCCACGCCGCTCCGGCCATCGCCCCCAGCCCGAGCGCATAGACCGCAACCAGCGCGCTGCCAGTGAGTTTCCACGAGATCAGCGGGGTCAGCACCATCAGGGTCAGCCCCAGCACTTTCTGACTGGCCTCCAGCGCCGAACGGCGGTGGCGCAGATAGAGGTGAATTGCGATCAGGTGACCGACCAGAAACGCCGCCGCGCCCCATTCAAGCTGCAATTCGATCAGCACATCACCCAGCGCACCAAAGCCCATCACCGCCGCAATCGCCCTCGAATCCGCGCCCTTGTGCCGCGACAGAGCATAGGCCGCGAGCAAGGCGACGCCGGTGCCCTTCAAGGCCCATTCGTAGATGTCCGGCAGCGTATCGCCGCGCAGGAAGTAATAGCTGATCCCCGCAATCAGGCTGGCCACCAGCCATGGGCGTTTATCGATCAGCGCGCGCTGCGGCATGGCAATCTCCTCTGCGGCAATGTTCGGGGGCCAAGCCGGTACTGTCAATCGTCCTTGGCCGATGTTAGGCTGCCAAAATGAGAGTTTCCCATTTGTTCGCCGCCGCGCTGCTCGCGGCCATCAGCCACTCTGCTGGCGCCCAGCCCAAAGCATCTGCGCAAACGGCTGCGAGCTATGAAAGCACCTATGCCGCGCTCGATGCCGATTTTGAGCGTTGGAGGATCGCCAATCACGTTCCGGGCATGGTCTGGGGCGTGGTCGTCGATGG
>VFKS01000205.1 GCA_009885425.1 Novosphingobium sp. | reverse complement strand
CGACATCGATTTCGGCGCGGCGCTGAAAGCCAGTGGGTCGGGCATGGCCCCTGACGCCGCCGCCAATGCCGCCACCCGTTATCGTGTGCCAGTGATGCCCTCGCTGGATGGCAACACGGTGGAAATGGCGACCGAGCAGGTTGCCTTCGCCGAAACCGCGACGGGTTATCAGGCCACGCTCAGCTTCATTCGCGGCCGGATCGATACCCTGACCCGCGCACTGAAGGGCGATTGAGCGTGGCCGGGATGAGCCTGTTCAACGTGGCCCAACGCGCGATGTCAGCCCAGCTGGTGCGGATGAACGCCGCTGCCTCAAACCTGGCAAATGCTGGCTCGGTTACCGGGACCGAGGCCGAGGCCTATCGCCCGATCCGCCCGGTCTTTGCTGAACAGTATGACAAGGCCACTGGCCTTTCTACCGTCAATGTCAGCGGCACGTTGCGCAGCACGGCGGCGCCGGTCAAGCAATACGCCCCCGACCATCCCCTCGCCGATAGCGAGGGCAACATCTGGACCGCCCCGGTCGATGAGAATGCCGAGATGGTCGAGATGCTCGACGCCTCGCGCCAGTACCAGAATCTGGTCGAGGCTTTGTCCACCGCCAAGCAATTGATGCTCGAAACCCTGAGGATGAAATAATGGTCAGTTCCGTAAGCTCCGCAACCAGCACTGCCAGTGCCAAGCCGGCCAACCAAACCCTGGGGCAGGCCGACTTCATCCGGCTGCTCACCACCCAGCTGAAAAATCAGGATCCGACCGACCCGGTCGATAACAAGGAGACGATCGCCCAGATGGCTCAGTTCTCCTCGCTGTCCGGGATCGAGAACATGAACAACACACTCAAAACGATCTCGGCTCAGCTCAATGCCGTGCTGTCCGCCCAGACACCCCAGACCCCAGCCTAGGAGAACCCCATGTCGTTCTATACCTCCCTCAATGGCCTCAAGAACGCGCAGACCGAACTGTCGGTTATCGCCAACAATCTGGCCAATGCCGAAACCACCGGATTCAAGAAAAGTCGGATCAACTTTGCCGATATCGTCTCGAGCTCGGCCTCGACCAACCCCAAGCTGGTCAAAGGGATCGGCGCCACGGTGGCCTCGATCGATCAGAACTTCTCGCTTGGTCCGGTCCAGCAAACCGGCGCGGCGCTGGACCTGGCCATCGATGGCGAAGGTTTTTTCACCAAGGTCAGCCCGATCACCGGCAAGACCTTCTATACCCGCAACGGCAATTTTACGCTCGATGGCGGCGGGTTCATTACCGATGCCAGTGGCGATCGGTTGCAGTCGCTTCCGGTCGATGCCGCGGGCAATGTCACTTCGCTGACCCCTGCCGACACTGTGCTGCCGTTGGTCAACGGGGCAGGTTCGGATTTCGTCGGGGTGATCGTCAAGGTCGATGGCTCGGTCGTAGCGTCTTACGCCGACGGCACCACGCAATCGGTCGGCAAACTGGCACTCGCCGCATTCGTCGCTCCGGGCGGTCTACTGCAGGTTGGCAATCAGGATTGGCAATCAACCGGCATTTCGGGTGCGGCAACCTATAACCAGCCCGGCGCCGCGCGGTTTGGCAACATCATGTCGGGCAGCCTCGAGCAGTCAAACGTCGATATTGCCGAAGAAATGGTCGGGCTGATCACCGCCCAACGCTATTTCCAGGCCAACGCCAAGGCGATCGATACGGCCACGCAATTATCGCAAACCGTCATCAACCTGCGGTCCTAAGGCCTAGACCATGGACCGCATGATCTGGACCGCCGTTACCGGCATGAACGCGTCGATGGCGCGCCAGCGAATGATCGCCAGCAACATGGCCAATTCGCAAACCGTCGGGTTCCGCTCCGAAGTGATGGCGCAGACCCCGATGACGCTGGTCGGCCCCAGTTTGCAGGTCCGCTCGATGAGCGATGCCGCGGTGCGCGGTGCGCGGATGGAAGCGGGGCCGATGGTCCCGACCAGCCGGGCGCTCGATGTGGCAATTCAAGGTCAGGCGCTCCTGACGGTGCAGGCTCCCGATGGCAGCGAGGCCTATACCCGGCGCGGCGATCTGAGCATCTCACCGACCGGCCTGCTGACCAACGGCGAGGGTTTTCCGGTGATCGGGGAAAGTGGGCCGATTTCGGTTCCACCCGGCAGCGACGTCAGCATCGGCGCAGATGGCGCCGTGCTGGTGGCCAATCCAGCGGCGCCAGATACCCCGCCGCAGCAAGTGGACCGGATCAAGCTCGCCTCATGGAGCGGAAGCCGGATCGAGAAAGGTCTCGACGGGCTGTTCCGGGTCGTGGGCGGCGGCGCTCTGCCCACCGATGCCGAGGGCCGGCTGGTTCCCGCCACGCTGGAACAATCGAACGTCCGGCCCAGCGAAGTGCTGGTCGAAATGGTCGAAGCCCAGCGCCTGTTCGAAATGCGCACCAAACTGATCGCCACTGCCAAAGAGCTCGATGAGGGCGGCGCCAGTCTGATGCGGCTCTCCTAAGCAAAAAAGGACAAGATCATGCCCACTTCCGCCCTTCACGTCGCCCGCACGGGCCTCGAAGCGCAAGACGCCCGGATGCGGGTGATTGCCAACAATCTCGCCAATATCGGCACCACTGGCTACAAGCGCGATCGCGCCAACTTTGCCACCCTGGCCTATCAGGACAACCGCATTGCCGGGCAGCAGAGCAGCAATGAAACCGCTTATGCCACCGGGCTGAACCTGGGCACCGGGGTATCGGTTCAGTCGACCACCTCGATCACCACGCAGGGTACGCTCAGCACCACCAGTAATGCGCTCGACTTCGCGCTCGATGGCGATGGCTATTTTCAGGTCCAGCTACCCGGCGGCAAACTAGGTTATACCCGAGCGGGCAATTTCAGCCGCTCGGCCGAGGGCCAGCTTGTCACCGCGCAGGGCTATGCGCTGCAACCGGCCATCGCGATCCCGGAAGATGCGGCATCGATCACTGTCGGCCCTGATGGTACCGTTTCGGTCACCACATCGGCCAGCGCCACCCCGACCGAGATCGGCCAGATCACCGTCGCCAGTTTTGCCAACCCGGCCGGGCTGCAAGCGCTTGGCGATAACTTCCTCGCCGAAACTGCAGCTAGCGGCGCGGCACAAGTCGGCGCTCCGGGCGATGGTACCCGCGGGTCAATCCGGCAGGGCATGCTCGAGGCGTCAAATGTCAACGTGGTCGAGGAACTGGTCGACATGATCGAATGTCAGCGGGCCTACGAAATAAATTCCAAGATGATCTCCTCGGTCGACGAAATGCTCCGCAACGCCAACCAGACGCTGTGAGGACAGATATGAGCATCACTCAACGCCCGCTCATGCTGAGCTTGTCGAAGCATCCAAACTGCCATGGCCGCAAGCCCGTTGGAGCACGACAGGCCTTCGACAGGCTCAGGCTGAGCGGGTTTGGGGTGCTTGGCTTGGTTGCTATTGCCTTTGGCCCCCAAGCCCAAGCCGGGCCCAAGCCCAAGCCGGGCTTCGAGGCCGCCCTGCCCGCCCCAGCGCCACCGCCGCGCGTCGCCGATG
>VFKS01000327.1 GCA_009885425.1 Novosphingobium sp. | reverse complement strand
ATCGGTGAACAGCCGCAGGAACTTGCCGACATCGCGGTCATCGCTGTTGCGCCAGTACTGCCAGAAATCATAGGCCGGTAAGGCATCCTCGTTGAGCCAGACCGCACCTGCGGCCGTCTTGCCCATCTTGGCGCCGTCAGCGGTGGTCAGCAGCGGAGTGGTGACCCCGAACAGCTCCTTTGCCTCCATCCGCCGGGTCAGCTCGATCCCGTTGATGATATTGCCCCACTGGTCCGATCCGCCCATCTGCAGGCGGCAGCCATGGCGCAGGGCCAGCTCCCGGAAATCATAGGCCTGCAGGATCATGTAGTTGAATTCGAGGAAAGTCAGCGGTTGTTCGCGGTCGAGCCGCAGCTTTACCGAATCGAAACTGAGCATCCGGTTGATGGTGAAATGCGGGCCGACTTCGCGCAGCAACTCGACATAGCCCAGCGCGCTCAGCCAATCGTCATTGTTGACCATCACCGCATCGGTCGGCCCGTCACCAAAAGTCAGCAGCCGTTCAAACACCGTGCGGATCGAGGCGATGTTGGCGTTGATCTTCTCCGACGTGAGCAGCTGGCGGCTTTCATCCTTGCCTGATGGATCGCCAATCTTGGTGGTCCCGCCGCCCATCACCACGATCGGCTTGTGCCCGGACTGTTGCAACCGGCGCAGCAGCATGATCTGGACCAAACTGCCGACATGGAGCGATGGCGCAGTGGCATCGAAACCGATATAGCCCGGTACGATCTGCTTCGCGGCGAGGGCATCAAGGCCCTCGGCATCGGTCATCTGGTGGACATAGCCACGCTCATCGAGCAGGCGGAGCAGGGTTGAATTGTAAGTCATGGCAGCCTTCTGGAACTGGGGCGCGCCTAGCATGGAGTTGCGCGGTTTGGAAAGCTATTGGCTGACTTGCCATCCAGACACTGAACAATCGGCATTGACCGAGATCCGAATCTGGCCCGGCCGAAAGGGAACCAACTGGCTGTCCTTCGAGTTTCGCGCGCTCGGAGCAATGGACCAGATTGAGTGGCCCTACACCGACGCAAGCGCCAATGGCCCTTGGAGCCGAGCGGATAAGATATGGCAGCATTCCTGTTTTGAGGTGTTCGCCTCGATCCCTGGCGAAACGGGTTATCTTGAGATCAATCTTGCTACCAATGGCCTTTGGGCGGCCTATGCATTTGATGGCTATCGGTCAGGTATGCAGAATGAAGGAATGGCAATCCTCACCCAGGCTTATTGGCGCATTGATGAGCGCCGGGTGCAGATGACCGCAGTTGTAGAATTGCCAGAGCGTTTTCGTGGACGTCCGCTGAACCTTGCCGCATCTGCGGTGATTGAATCCAAGGACGGCACCAAAAGCTATTGGGCACTCGCCCATCCGCCGGGGCAGCCAGATTTTCACCACCCCACTTGCTTTGCGGCGACGCTTCCGGCACCTAAATTGCCATGAAATTCGGTATCGACCGCCTGTTGGCGGACAGCTCGCTTCTGCTTCAGCTCAAGGGCCGCCGGGTTGCGCTGGTCGCGCATCCGGCCAGCGTGACTGAGGACCTGACCCATTCGCTCGACGCGCTGATCGCAGCCGGTGTCAATGTCACTTCCGCATTCGGGCCGCAGCACGGGCTGAAGGGCGACAAGCAGGACAACATGGTCGAAACCGAGGACGAGGTTGATCCGGCCTACGGGATCCCGGTGTTCAGTCTTTATGGTCAGGTGCGCCGCCCCAGCGGGCAGATGATGAGCACCGCGGACGTGTTCCTGTTCGATCTGCAAGACCTCGGCTGCCGGATCTACACCTTCGTCACCACGCTGCTGTACCTGCTGGAGGCCGCATCGGGCAGTGCCAAGGAAGTGTGGGTGCTCGATCGGCCCAATCCAGCCGGCCGCCCGGTTGAAGGTACGCTGCT
>VFKS01000533.1 GCA_009885425.1 Novosphingobium sp. | reverse complement strand
CGCGCCGCCGAGCAGCTCAGCCGCTCGCTCAAATCGCGGCACGTCTCGATGATCACCTTCGGGGGGATAATCGGGGCTGGGCTGTTCGTTGGATCTTCAAGCGCGATCAGCGCGATCGGACCGGCGGCGGTGGTCAGCTATGCCTTGGCAGGGTTGCTGGTCTTGCTGGTAATGCGGATGATTTCCGAAATGGCCATGGCTATGCCGGGCGTGCAGACGTTTCCCGATTTTGCCCGTGAGGGCGTCGGCAATTGGGCCGGGTTCCTGGTCGGCTGGCTCTATTGGTATTTCTGGGTGGTGGTGATCGCGATCGAGGCGATCGCCGGTGCAAAGATCATCAACGGCTGGTTCCCGGAGTTCGAGGTGTGGCAGATCGGTGTTACCCTGATGGCTGTGCTGACCGCGGTGAACCTGATGTCGGCGCGGTCTTTCGGCGAATTCGAATTCTGGTTTGCATCGACCAAGGTCGTCGCCATTATTGCATTCATCGTGATCGCCGGGGCCTATGCGTTCGGGATCACATCGCCCGATGGACCGACCTTTGCCAACCTGACCAGCCACGGCGGCTTTGCCCCCGCCGGGATCGCCGCGATCTTTGCCGGGATTGCGACTACGATCTTCTCGCTTTGCGGCGCCGAGATCGCCACTTTGGCAGCCGCCGAATCCGAAGCAGGCACGCAGACCATCGCGCGGATGACCATTTCGGTTTCGGTCAGGATTCTCATATTCTTCGTGCTTTCGATCCTGATGGTCGTCTCAGTGGTGCCGTGGAACGAGATCGTTGTGGGGGTATCACCCTTCGCCCATGCGCTGCGCGTGATGGGCTATCCATCGGCCGATCTGGTGATGAACGGGATCGTTCTGGTCGCGGTCCTGTCCTGCCTCAATTCGGGCATTTACATTACCAGCCGCGCGATGTTCGGCCTGTCCCAGAACGGCGATGCGCCCGCCTCCTGCGTGAAGCTCAACAAGCGCCGCGTACCGGTCAGGGCGATCCTGATCGCCAGCCTGTTCAGCTATGGAGCGCTCGCCGCGTCGATCTTTTCGCCCGATATGGTTTTCAACTTTCTGGTCAATTCATCGGGTGCGATCATGCTGTTCATCTATCTGTTGATTGCCTGGGCGCAGTTGCGGTTGCGTGGCAAGCTCGAAGCCGAGGCGCCCGAAACCCTCAAGCTCAAGATGTGGTTCCATCCCTATGGCACCTGGGCCGCGATGGCCGGGATGGCAGGCGTCCTTGCCCTGATGGCGCTGTCGGCGGACCTGTGGGACGAATTGTGGACGAGCGTGCTGGTTACGGCCGGCTTCATGATCGGTTATCGGCTGAAGCAGGCGCGTCAGGCGGCAACGCCGGGCTAGAGCGTCAGGACGATCTTGCCGACATGCTGCTTGGTCAGGAACGCTTCCTGCGCCGCAACAATCTGATCCAGCGGAAATTTGACCGCAACCAGCGGCTTGATTTCTCCGCGTTCGATGTAGCCAATCAGGTTGGGAAAGACCTGTCGGTCCAGGACTGTGCAGCCGATCAGGCGCAAGTCTTTGAGGTACAGCGTCCGGAGATCGAGATCGACAATCGGCCCCGCTATCGCGCCGGCCACACCATATCTCCCACCGTTCTTGAGGCTTTGGAGGATTGCCCCAAACTGGTTCCCGCCAACCACATCGACGGCGGCATCAAACTGGCCAGTGCCGAACAAGGCCAGCAGATCGGCATCGCGCGGGATCACCTGATCGGCACCCAATTCGCGCAGAGCATCAAATTTGTCACGGCTTGCTATGGCGGTGATAATGGCACCACGGCGCTTGGCCAATTGCACTGCGGCTGATCCGACCCCGCCCGATGCTCCGGTGATCAGCACCTTTTCACCGGCCACAAGGGCAATTCGCGTCAACATGTTTTCGGCTGCGGAGTAAGCGCACGGAAAGCTGGCCAATTCAGCATCGCTCAATCCGCTCGTAATGGCGTGCGCATGAACGGCAGGGACCCGGGAATATTCGGCAAAGCCGCCGTCTACTTCAGAACCGAAATAGACGACATCAAAGGGCCGATCTCCCCGGAACACAGGTTCAACTAGGACCCGTTCGCCAATGCGCCGCTGATCGACGCCGGAGCCCACTGCGACGATCAGGCCGCAGGCATCCGCACCCTGAATCCGCGGGAACTGAAAAGCAGCGCCGGACCAGCCGTCGTCCTCGGCTTCAGCGATGCCGGTGGCTCCGCCGCGTTCGGTCGCCTCAGCCACGGCTTTGGAATACCAGCCGATCCGGGTGTTGATATCGGTGTTGTTTACCCCTGCTGCGCCGACCCGGATCAGGACTTCGCCTGGTCCCGGACCTGGCACCGGCACATCAGCGCGCAGTTCCAGCTTGTCGAACCCGCCGTTGCCGGTCAGCAGGACCGCGCGCATGACGGCGGGAATGGTCATTCGGCGCGATCCAGCCCGAACTGGTTCAGATACCACTTTTGGAAATTGATGACGCTGCCTTCCTGGTCCGAATAGCGGCCCGGACGATAGCGGCTCGACATGATCCCGGCCTGATTATTTTCGGTGATCACTTTGTCCTGGGTGGTTGTGGCATGATAGCCCCAGATCATCTTGTCGATATCGACTTCAGCCGCACTGGCCCGGCCATCCACCAGCCAGATCATCTCGACATCCGACCGCAACGCCGAGCGAGGCGTGAACTGGAACAGGATCACGAAATGATCGTCCGCGACGATTTGCGTGAACGGGCTGAAGCTCAGATGCATCCGTCCGCCATCAGGCTGCGTGCGCTTGCCCATCAGCGGAGCCGGAGCGCTCCCGTCCTGGGTCTCGGATGCCCAGCCGTCCTTGTTCATCCGCTGCATCATCAGGCGCAGGTGGCTGCTGCTGGGCGGTTCATCGATAGTGCCGATCGGCCGCCCCAGCGCCGCCGCCCGCGCTTCCCAGGCCTCAAGCTTTGGCGCGAAGCTGGCGATGGCGTCGGCCGGCCCCGAACTGGGGCCAGCCCCAACCGCGACGATCGATTCCGCGGCATGCATCGAGCAGAACTCAGGGTGCGAAGGTACGCAGTGATAGCATTCGAAAAAGTTCTCTACGACCAGCTTCCAGTTGGCATCGGTGGGATAGCTGCCGGCATAGGCAATCCGTGCATCAGCAATGCCGTGATAGTCGAGGATCGGCCCCATATCACCGAAAGTTGCGTCGAAGTCGTCGGGCTCCTCCTCGCTCAGGTTGATGAAGATAAGTCCGTGGAAGACCCGAATGTGACAGGCAAACAGACTATTCTCCGCCTTGTCGAAATCATCGGGCATCAACCGCGCGGCCAGCAGCCGGCCATCAAGGCCGAAGGTCCAGGCATGGTAGGGACAGACCAGTCGCGGAGCATTGCCGCTGTCCTGCGAACAGATGGTCGATCCGCGGTGGCGGCAGACATTGAAAAACGCGCGAACGCTGTCTTCATTCTCGCGGATCACGATGATCTGCTCTGCGCCGATCCGGAACAGGAAATAGTCCCCCTTGTTCGGGATCCGCGAAACATGCCCGGCGACGATCCACTTCTTGCTGATCACCTGTTCGAAATCGGCCTTGAACACCGCTTCGCTGGTGTAGAACTCCTGCTCAAAACTGTAGCCAACCCGCGTGTTGGCGGCGAGGCGCTGCATCAGCTCATTCGATGTTTGTGTCATTACACTTTGATCCGGGCACTGGTGGGGTCGTAAAGCGGTTTGAGCGAGGCGGTGGCGGGATAGCGCACCCCGGCAATCTCAATCTCGTAATCATCGGGCTGGATCGGGCCGACCACACCGCCATCGGCAGCGGTCACATAGCCAAGTCCGCAGGCCGCGCCGAGCGTATGGGCATACATTCCTGAGCGGATGTATCCGGCGATCCGATCACCCTGCCAGATCGGCTCGTTATGGTAGAGCATCGGCTGATCAGACTTGAGCAGGAACTGCACGAGGCGCTGCCTCAGCCCTTCCTCCTTCTGCCGCAGCAAGGCTTCGCGGCCAATGAAACCGCCGGACTTGTCCAGCTTGACTGCAAAGCCAAGCCCAGCTTCAAGCGGGGTGTCCTCATCGGTAATGTCATGGCCCCAGTGGCGGTAGGCTTTTTCCATCCGCAGTGAATTGAGCGCGTGATAACCGGCATGCTTCAAGCCGAAGGCGGCGCCCGCAGCGACAATCTCGTCATAGACGCCGGCGAGGAATTCGCTGGGCACATAGAGTTCCCAGCCAAGCTCTCCGACGTAGGTAATCCGCGAGGCCCGGACGATCGCATAGCCCAGCTCGATCTCTTGACTGGTCCCGAACGCGAACGCGCTGTCAGACAAGTCGTTGGGGCTGAGCGACTGCAGCAGGGCGCGCGAATTGGGCCCCATGATCGACAGGACCCCCATCCCGGAAGTGATGTTGGTCAGCACCGCATGAGCATCATCCGGCGTGTGGCGGTTCAGCCAGTTGAAATCCTTGGTTTCAGTCTCCGCCCCGCCGACGATCAAATAGGCGTTTTCGCTCAAGCGCGTCACGGTAAGGTCGGCTTCGATCCCGCCCTTGTCGTTGAGCCACTGGGTATAAACCAGCTTGCCCGGCGCCACATCGACGTCGTTCGCGCAGACCCGGTTCAGCACGGCGCAGGCATCGCGGCCTTCGAGACGAAACTTGGCGAAACTCGATTGATCGAACAGCGCCACCGCTTCCCGCACGGCTTTGCATTCGGCGGCGCTGGCTTCGAACCAGTTCTGGCGGCCATAACTGTACTCATACTGCGGCGATGAACCCGCCTCGCCATACCAGTTGGCGCGTTCCCAGCCGAACGCCTCGCCAAAACAGGCCCCGGCGGCGACCAGCCGATCATGGATCGCTGACTTGCGCACGCCGCGCGCGGTCTCATACTGCTTGAAGGGATAATGCGTCGCGTAAAGCAGGCCGAGGCTTTCTGTGACCCGTTCGCGCAGGTACTTTCGGTTGTTCTGAAACGGCATGTTGCGGCGGATGTCGACGGTCCACAGGTCCGCCGGCGGGATCCCGTCGCGGATCCACTCGGCCATCACCTTGCCCACACCGCCAGCCGATTGTAGGCCAATCGAATTGAGCCCCGCTGCGACAAAACAGCCCTTCAACTCAGCGCTTTCGCCAAGGTGGTAGCGAACGTCAGGGGTGAAGCTTTCCGGGCCGCAGAAGAATTTGAGGATGCCGGCGTTTTCCAAGACCGGAACGCGGCGCATCGCGTCCATCAGCAGTGGTTCGAAGTGTTCGAAGCTGCCGGCGATTTCATCGAAGCAGAAATCTTCGGAGATCCCGTCCATGCCCCACGGCCGGGCATTGGGTTCGAACGCCCCGACCAACAATTTGCCGGCATCGTACTTGTAGTACCCGCAATAGTCGTAATCGCGCAGCACCGGCAGGCTGGGATCGATCCCTTCAACCCCGTCAAACAGCACGTAATAATGCTCGCAGGCGTGCAGCGGCGCAGTCACGCCGACACTGGCCGCAAGATCGCGGGTCCACATCCCGCCGCAGATCACCACATAGTCAGCGTCGATCGTTCCTTCGGCGGTTTCGACTCCGGTTGCGCGGGTGCCGTCATGGCGGATTCGGGTAACCTTGGTGTTCTCAAAAATCCGCGCACCGCCGCTCCGCGCGCCCTTGGCCAGGGCCATCGTGATATCGACTGCATTGGCATAGCCATCGCTGGGAATGTGGATCCCGCCGACCACGTCATCGACATTGACGATGCCGGCCATGTCCTTGATCTCTTGCGGGGTTACGACATGGACCGGCAGATCGAACACTTTGGCCATCGAGGCGCTGCGCTTCAGCTCCTCAAACCGTTCGGCATTGGTCGCCATCGAGATCGAACCGCACTGACGGTAACCGGTTGCCTGCCCGGTCTCGGCTTCCAGCCCGCGGTAGAGCTCGCCGGTGTACTTGGCGAGCTTGG
>VFKS01000411.1 GCA_009885425.1 Novosphingobium sp. | reverse complement strand
TCCCGACGCGACCGAAGACGCCGAAGACGCCGCATTGGCTGCCGAGAACGAACCGGCTTCGATCGAGCCCGACGTCAAGACCTAGACCAATTCGGCTTGCCCGGACGGGCTGGGCGGCTATGGCATGGCCCCAGACCTAACTCCGCAGCGGGGAATTGTTGGTGGCTTTGCGCAAGGTTCTTGTCCTCAACGGACCCAATCTCAATCTGCTCGGCACACGAGAGCCAGAGATCTATGGGCATGATACGCTGGCCGATATCGCCGCGCGGCTGGCTGCCCAGGGCAACGCGCTTGGACTCGATGTAGAATGCCGCCAGACCAATCACGAAGGCGTACTGGTGGACTGGCTGCATGAAGCGCGGAGCAGCGGGGTTCACGCAGTTCTGCTCAACGCCGGGGCCTATACCCACACCTCTATCGCGCTGCTTGATGCAATAAAGGCGACCCAGCTCAAAGTCATCGAAGTGCACCTGTCCGATCCTGAAACGCGCGAGGCTTTCCGCCATCTCTCTTATGTCGGCATGGCCGCGATCGACTGCGTCAAAGGACTTGGCGCGAAAAGTTATGAGGTCGCGCTGGAACGGGCGGCGTTGCTTTAGCCCCTTGCCTCTCGCGCTTGCCCCGCGCATAGGCGGATGATCAGTCATTCATCGAGGACGCGCATGAGCGAGACCAAGAGCGCCAACCGTTCGGGCGGCATGAACATCGATAGCAAGCTGGTGCGTGAACTGGCCGAGCTATTGGCCGAAACCGGCCTTACTGAAATCGAAGTCGAAGATGGTGACCGCAAGATCAAGGTCGCCCGGCAGATCACCGCCGCGCCGGTGCAGACCTATGCTGCTGCGCCCGCCGCTGCACCTGGTGCAGCCCCGGCAATGCCGCTGGCGTCTTCTGCGCCAGAGCCTGCTGCGGTCGATGCCAATGCGCTGAAATCACCGATGGTTGGCACAGCCTATCTGACGCCCGAACCCGGCGCCGCAGCGTTCATTTCGGTCGGCGGTCAGGTCAAGGCGGGGGATACCCTGCTGATTATCGAGGCGATGAAGGTGATGAACCCGATCACCGCCGACAAGGCTGGAACGATCACCGCGATACTGATCGAAAACGCGCAGCCGGTTGAATTTGACCAGCCGCTGGTTGTGATTTCCTGACCCCATGGGCATTTCCCGCATCCTGATCGCCAACCGCGGCGAGATCGCGCTGCGTATCCATCGCGCAGCCCACGAAATGGGGATCGAAACGGTCGCGGTGCATTCCACCGCCGATGCCGATGCGATGCACGTCCGCCTTGCTGATCACGCGGTCTGCATCGGGCCTCCTGCGGCCAAGGACAGCTACCTCAACGTCGCCGCGATCATTTCCGCGGCCGAAATTACCCACGCCGATGCGATCCACCCCGGCTATGGCTTCCTTTCCGAAAACGCCCAATTTGCCGAGATCGTGGAAAGCCACGGGATCACTTGGATCGGGCCCAAGCCCGAACACATCCGCACTATGGGTGACAAGATCGAGGCCAAGCGCACTGCGGGCGCGCTCGGCTTGCCGCTGGTTCCCGGATCGGACGGCGCGGTCAGCGAGATCAACGAAGCCAAGGCGATTGCGGAAAAGGCTGGCTATCCGGTGATCATCAAGGCCGCCTCTGGTGGCGGCGGGCGCGGCATGAAGGTCTGCAATAGCCCGGAAGAGCTCGAAACACTGATCCAGCAGGCCGGGAGCGAGGCCAAGGCCGCGTTCGGCGATGCGACCGTTTACATCGAAAAATACCTCGGCAATCCGCGTCACATCGAATTTCAGGTGTTCGGCGATGGCAACGGCGAAGCGATCCATCTGGGTGAGCGCGATTGCTCGCTCCAGCGCCGCCACCAGAAGGTGCTCGAAGAGGCACCCTCGCCAATCATCAGCCCGGCAGAGCGCGACCGGATGGGCGGGATCGTCGCCAAGGCAATGGCCGATATGCATTATCGCGGGGCGGGCACGATCGAGTTCCTGTGGGAAAACGGCGAGTTCTATTTCATCGAAATGAACACCCGCCTGCAGGTCGAACACCCCGTGACCGAAGCGATCACCGGGGTCGATCTGGTCCGCGAACAGATCCGCATTGCCGATGGCAAGCCGCTGTCGGTTCGGCAGGAAGATATCGAGTTCAACGGCCACGCGATCGAATGCCGGATCAACGCCGAAGACCCGTGGAACTTTACCCCCTCACCCGGTCTGGTGACGAATTACCACGCGGCTGGCGGCATGAATGTCCGGGTCGATAGCGGGCTCTACGCCGGGTACAAAATCCCGCCCTATTATGACTCCATGATCGCCAAACTGATCGTCAAAGGCCGCACCCGCGAAGGCTGCATCATGCGCCTGAAGCGCGCGCTGGAAGAAATGGTGATCAGCGGCGTGAAGACTTCGATCCCGCTGCATCAGGCGCTGATGAACGAGCCGGACTTCATCCACGGCGATTACACGATCAAGTGGCTTGAGGAGTGGCTGGCCCAGCGAGCGAGCTAATCCGGGTTGGTCCAGCCCCACGGATAGGCCTCAACCCAACTGATTTTCTCGCCAGCGTTACGGCGCCGGACAATTTCCCGCACAATCCGTTCGGTCTGTTCGACCGAGCGATGGCCTTGATCGAGATCGACCGCGCCATGGCCCGGCAGCAACAGATCGAAACGCACCGGCTGTCGGACAATGCTCCACCGCGCCAGTTTGCCCAGCGAGGCGAGATATTGGCCCCAGTCCGCTTTGGTGCCGCCCATCCACGCATGGCGGCCATTGTGGAGCGCGATATCGCCAGACAACAGCAGCCATTTGCCGCGCCGCTGAAAGGCAAAGCTGGTTGAGCCAGGCGTATGGCCCGGGTTGGCGATGGCGTAGAGCGCCAGATTGCCCAATTGCAACACCTCACCATCGGCGACGCGTTGATCGGCCACACAGGGCGTGCAGCGGTTCTTGGCCCGCGGATCGAAGCCCTTTGCTACGACGTCGCTG
>VFKS01000209.1 GCA_009885425.1 Novosphingobium sp. | reverse complement strand
GGTCCTTGTCGATGCAGACCACATCGTGGCCAAAATCGGCAAAGCAGGCCCCCGAAACCAGCCCGACATAACCTGAGCCGACCATAGCGATTTTCATGCAATGCTCCTTTGCGACACGGAGATTGTGCCGCCTGTTTCTGTGGCTTCGATCAGCCAGCGGTTGGTGCCTTCCAGCCCGATCGCGGTCAGGCGGCCGGATTGATAGGCTCCGGTATCAATCCCGATCCGGTTGAAGCCGATTTCGGGGCTATCGTAAATCGTGTGGCCATAGATCACCACCGGGCCAAGGCTGTCCTTGCAGGAGGTGAAGGGCTCGCGGATCCAGCGAAGGTCGCCGATGCGTTGCTGATCGAGCGGCACTCCGGGGCGAATTCCGGCATGGACAAACAGGTAATCGCCGATCGTCACCATGTCTTCCATCGCGCGCAGATAGGCGATGTCTTGTGCTGGCACAGCCGCGCGCATCAACGCTTGCGTTTCGACTAGACTGGCGGCGGTATAGGTCGCCGGATCGATCGGATAGGACAGCACCGTCTCGCGCCCGCCAAATCGCAGGAACTGGCGCAGCACCTCTTCATTATCGAACGAATCGAGGAACATCTCCTCATGGTTGCCCATCAGCGCACGGACTGCACGGCGCTCGCTCCAGTCGCGGGCCAAGGCGATCACGCCGGCGCTGTCCGGGCCGCGATCAACCAGATCACCAAGCAGAACTACGGTGCATTGGGCCGGCCCGCGCGCCACGTCGTCTTGGTCGACAGCTTCGATCAGCGCTGCAAACAGATCGGCGCGGCCGTGGATGTCGCCGACGGCATAGGCGCGGCTGCCCGCCGGGATGGCAGGCGGCGGTACGCTTTCAGCGCTGCTGAACAGATTGCGAAACTTGGATAACATGGCCGGGCTGATCCTTGCTGCGGCTATAGCGGTGCTGCCCTTAACGAACAATGGCCCTGCGGCGACCCGGTGCCGGCGTTGCGCGAATGTCACAGTCCTGCCGTTCTACGCAAGGAAATGACAATCCTGCCTTGTGCAGTGCAGCAAAAGTGTATTGAAAACGGTTTGTCCACCGCAATCTCCTCCGACATCGAGAGGTGAGGCAGCGGATGCAGGTGGGACGCAGCGACCAACAATCGAAGGAAGATTGCAATGCTCACGTCCATCCGCGGCCTTGTCGCCGCTTCACTTCTTGCCAGCAGCGGATTGGCAGCGGCCCCCGCCTTTGCTGAAGAAACCGATCCACCCGCCGAAATCACCATCACCGGCAATGTCGTCGGCGTGACCGACTATCGCTGGCGCGGTCTGTCCTATTCGGGCGGCGACTTCGCGGTTCAGGGCCAGATCAACGTCGGCCATTCCAGCGGGCTTTATGTCGGCGTCTGGGGATCGAGCCTCGAGCAGGACTTTTTCGACGTCTACGGCTCGGCCGAAGTCGATATCTATGCCGGCTGGTCGGGTGAAGTCAGCAGTGGCCTAACCGCCGACGTTGGGATCACCTATTACGCCTATCCGAACGGTACTGTCGGCAACGCCAACTACTTTGAACCCTATGCCTCGCTGTCGACCACAGTCGGTCCGGCCACCGCAAAGGTTGGCGTCAGCTATGCCTGGGCACAAGACGCGCTTGGCGGCGATGACAGTTCTTATGT
>VFKS01000363.1 GCA_009885425.1 Novosphingobium sp. | reverse complement strand
TGAACTCGGCTTCGTAATAATCGAGATCGGCGCTGGTCAGCCACGGCACCGGCTGCGGATCGGGCAGGCCTTCGAGGAAGGTCGCGCCCAGCGGCTTGCTCCAATAGTCCCCCACCGGGGCATCGCCCGAGATCGAATACATCATCCGCGCCACGAAATCGCGCGGGTCCGCCTCGGCCTCGGCCTCGGCCACACCGGGTTCCTGAAAAAACTCCTGATAGAAGAACCGGCCTTGCGAGGTGAAATGCTCACGAAATATCTCGGTGAAAGGCCGCAGCGGCGCCCCGGCGAATGGTACCGACATACCAGCGACAGCGCGGATCCGATCCGGGTTGGTGAAGGCCGTGTTCCAGACAATCGGCGCGCCCCAATCGTGTCCGACCAGCACCACCGGCGCATCAGGGGAAAGCACACCGGCCAACCCGATCAGGTCACCGGCGATCGCTTCGAGCGTATAGGCTGAAACCGGCTGCGGCTTGTCCGAGCCGCCATAGCCGCGCACATCGATCGCGCAGGCGGTGAACCCGGCGGCGGCGATCGGGCCCAACTGATGCCGCCAGGAATACCAGCTTTCCGGAAAGCCATGGACCATGATCACCAGCGGCCCGCTACCTTCGATCGCGCAGCGCAAGCTGACTTCGCCGGTATCGATCAAGCGGAATTCAGGCATCGCAAACCTCTTCAACAGAAACGCCCCGAACCTTGCGGGTCGGGGCGCTGTCTGTCCAGTCAGGATCGGCTGCGATCAGTGCTGATCGTTGTCGTCGATCACCGGCAGGGTTTCGAACTGGTGGAACGGCGGCGGGCTGGACAGGGTCCATTCCAGCGTGGTCGCACCTTCGCCCCAATAGTTGCCTTCGGCCTTCTTGCCCATGGTGAAGGCGTAGATGACGTTGATGAAGAAGACGATCAGCGAAACCAGCGTCACCGCATAGCCCCACGAAGACAGGGTGTTCCAGTATTCATAGGCCGGAGCATAGTCCGGATAGCGGCGCGGCATCCCCTGCAGACCCAGGAAGTGCTGCGGGAAGAAGATCATGTTCACGCCCACAAAGAAGATCCAGAAGTGGACGTGAGCGAGGAATTCAGAGTGCCAGCGCCCGCTCATTTTGGGGAACCAGTAATAGAACCCCGCGAACAACGCGGTCACCGCGCCCAAGCTGAGCACATAGTGGAAGTGCGCGACCACGAAGTAGGTATCGTGGACCACATCGTCGATCCCGCCATTGGCAAGGTAAACGCCGGTCACGCCGCCAAGGGTGAACAGGAAGATGAACCCGATCGCCCAGATCATCGGGCTCTTGAACTCAAGGCTGCCGCCCCACATCGTTGCGATCCAGCTGAAGATCTTGATGCCGGTCGGCACCGCGATCACCATCGTCGCGAGCGTGAAGTAGAGCTTGGTGTTCACGCTCATGCCGGTCGTGAACATATGGTGCGCCCAGACGACGAACCCGACCACGCCGATCGCGACCATGGCATAGGCCATGCCGAGGTAGCCGAACACCGGCTTCTTCGAGAAGGTCGAGATGATCTGGCTGATGATGCCAAATCCGGGCAAGATCATGATGTACACTTCGGGGTGGCCGAAGAACCAGAACAGATGCTGGTACAGCACCGGATCGCCGCCGCCGCTGGCGGAGTAGAAGGTCGTGCCGAAATTGCGGTCGGTCAGCAGCATGGTGATCGCGGCGGCCAGCACTGGCAGAGCCAGCAACAGCAGGAACGCGGTGA
>VFKS01000182.1 GCA_009885425.1 Novosphingobium sp. | reverse complement strand
GGCTTGGTTGCTATTGCCTTTGGCCCCCAAGCCCAAGCCGGGCCCAAGCCCAAGCCGGGCTTCGAGGCCGCCCTGCCCGCCCCAGCGCCACCGCCGCGCGTCGCCGATGGATCGATCTTCAACGCCGGCGATGGCTATGCCGCGCTCTATCAGGGTCACCGCGCCAGCAAGGTGGGCGATCCGGTGACGATCGTGCTGACCGAACGGATCACCTCGACCAAAGCAGCCGGATCGAAAAGCAGCAAGTCCGGCGGGTTCGGGGTCACCCCGCCGGCCACCGGCCCGCTCAGCTTCATCAAGCCCACCAGCCTTAAGATGGGCGGCGAAACGTCGTTCAAGGGTGATGGAAACGCAACGCAATCAAGCACGCTCGGCGGAGAGGTTTCGGTCACCATTGTCGAAGTGCGGCCCAACGGGACCGCGCTGGTTCGCGGGGAAAAACGTCTGATGCTGAGCCAGGGGCAGGAATGGGTCCAGTTCGCCGGGATCGTCCGGCTGGCCGATATCGATTCCGACAACCGGATCGCCTCGAGCCGGGTCGCCGATGCGCGGATTGAATATGCCGGAAACGGCCCGGTCAGCCGCGCCAGCCGCGAAGGCTGGCTATCCAAATTTTTCAATTTTATCAGTCCGTTTTGAGGGGAATGTGATGCTTCGCCTCACGATGATCGCCGCGCTGCTGCTCAGCTCGCTTGCGCCCCTCCCGGCCCATGCCGAACGGTTGCGCGATCTCGGCACGTTTCAAGGCGTGCGGACTAACCAGCTGACCGGATACGGCATTGTCGTGGGCCTGTCGGGCACCGGCGATGACAGTCTCGAATACCTCACACAGGCGATGCACGGTGTCTCCGGGCGGGTCGGTGTGCAACTGCCGCCCGGTGTAAACCCGGCGTTGAAGAACGCCGCCGCGGTGATCATCACGGCCGATCTGCCGGCCTTTGCCAAACCCGGACAGCGCATTGACGTGACCGTCTCGGCCATCGGCAAGGCCAAGAGCTTGCGCGGCGGGGCCTTGATCATGACCCCGCTCTATGGCGCGGACGGCCAGATCTATGCGATGGCCCAGGGCAACCTGGCGGTCGGCGGCCTTGGCATTTCAGGCGCCGACGGATCGAAGCTGACGGTCAATGTGCCCACGGTGGGCCGGATCGCCGATGGCGCCAGTGTCGAGCGCACGGTGGCAACCGGGTTCGATGCCGGGGCCAGCCTGCGCTGGAACCTCTACCAGTCCGATTTCCTGACCGCGACGCGGGTCCGCGACGCGGTCAACCGGCGCTGGCCAGGTTCTGCCACAATCGTCGATGGCGTCACTGTCTCGCTGCAATTGCCGCCCGATCCCGATAGCCGCGCCAGCCGAATGGCCGAGGTCGAAATGATCGATGTCACTCCGGCCGAGGCTCCAGCCCGGGTAGTGATCAACTCACGCACCGGCACTGTCGTGATCAATTCCGCAGTGCGGCTCTATCCCGCCGCCATCAGCCACGGCAAACTAACCGTGCGGATCGACGAAAGCCCTATCGTGGTCCAGCCCGCCCCGTTCAGCCGGGGCGAAACGGCAGTCCAGCAGGACAGCAAGCTTGAGGCCGAGCAGGACGGCGCCAGCGTGGTCCACTTCAAACCCGGCGCGAGTCTGGCCAAGCTGGTTGATGCGCTCAACCTGCTCGGCGTCAGTCCGCCCGATTTGGTCGCGATCCTCGAGGCGCTGAAACAGGCCGGGGCGCTCAAAGCCGAAGTGGTGGTGATATGACCCCGATTTCATCCCCACTGCTCGCCAGTGGCAGTCTGACCGCCAGCCACGGCACCGACCGCGCGCAATTGGCAGGGGCCGCCAAGCAGTTTGAGGCAATTTTTCTGCGGCAGATGCTGGCCGCCGCGCGCAAGGCTGATTTTGGTGGCGAACTGCTCGGCGGGCAGGCGCTCGACACCTTTCGCACGATGCAGGACGAGCACTTTGCCGATCTCGCGGCGCAGAACGGCGCTTTCGGGTTCGGCAAGCTGATTGAACAGCAATTGTCAGCCCAGTTGGGAAAGCGATAAGCCATGGCCTCTGACCTGCTCAACATCGCCACCTCCGGCGTCCGCGCCGCCCGGATCGCGCTCGATGTGACCGCGCACAACATCGCCAATGCCGGCACCTCGGGTTATGTCCGGCGCTCGGTCCGGCTGAGCGAGCTAGCTTCGGCTGGTGGGATGGGTCAGGTCGGCGATCTTTCATTCTCGGGGGTGCGGACCGATGGGATGGTCCGCAATGTCGACGCCTTTCGCCAAAGCGAAGTGCGCCGCACCGGCGCCGACGCCGCCCGTGCGGGAACCGAGTTGACCGCCTACCAGAACGTCGAGGCCGCGATCGAGCAATCCGGTCTGTTCCCGGCGATGACCGCGCTGGACGAAGCCTTGCAGCAGCTGACGGCCGATCCGGTCGATCCCTCGTTGAGGACCGCCGCGCTGGAGCAGGCCCGCACGCTGACGCGTACCTTCAATCTGGCCGAACAAGGCCTGACAACTGTCGCGAGCGGCCTGAAATTTGCCGCAACCGATGGCACCGATCAGGTCAACCGGCTGGCGGGAGAACTGGCCCGGACCAACCTGCAACTGGCCCGCTCGACCCCCGGCACCGCCGATCATGTCCTGCTGCTCGACCAACGCGACGGGCTGCTCGGGCAGATTTCGGGCTATGGCGATATCGCCACCACGTTCGGACCCGATCAGACCGTGACCGTGCGGATCGGCGGCGTTGCCGGACCGCCGCTGGTGGCGGGCGGGACGGTCGATCCGCTGATGATGACCACTGCCGCCGATGGCACCTTGTCGTTCGCCAATGGTGCGGGCGCGGTGACGCTGTCGGGCGGGACTCTGGCCGGGCAGGCGCAGGGACTGGTGCTGGTTCGCGACAATCGTATCGCGCTGGACGGCATTGCCGTCGCACTGATCAGCGCTGCAAACGGCGCGCAAGGCAGCGGCGTCGCGCTCGATGGCAGCCCCGGCCAACCGCTGTTTTCTGGCACTACCGCCGCCGATATCGGCGTTGCGCTCAGTTCGGGGGCTGGCCTCGCCACTGCTCCCTCAGGCGCTGCGGCCGGCAGCCGCGATCCCGCCAATCTGGCCGCGCTACGCGGCGCGCTGAGCACTGCCGACATATCGGGCCAGATCGACGCGCTTTTGTTTCAGGTTTCCAGCGCGACCCAGGGCCGCCGGACCACCAGCGAAGCTCTGGACGCCATCGCCGGATCTGCCCGGATCGCGCTCGACCAGCAAGCCGGGGTCAACCTCGATGAAGAAGCCGCCAATCTTGTCCGTTTTCAGCAGGCATTTCAGGCCAGCGGCAAGGCGATCCAGATCGCGGCCGACCTGTTCGACACCCTTCTGGCAATCCGATAGCAGCTGAGGAGCGAAGCCTGTGACCAGTGTCAGCACCAACGCCTTTTACGAACGCTTCAACCGCGATCAGACCGTCTTGCGCGGCCGGGCCGAGGCCTTGCAGGCCGAAATCGGCAGCGGACAGCGGCTGGGGCGATCCTCGGATGATCCGGTTGCGGCATCGCGGCTGCGCACGCTGGGCCGGGCCGATGCTTTTGCTGCGGTCGACCTGTCAATCGCAGCGCGGGCCAGCAGCGATCTGGCGCTGACCGATACGGCCCTGCAAAGCTTCGCCGATTCGCTGATCCGCGTGCAGGAATTGGCGACGCAGGCCGCCAACGGCGTCCTCTCCACCGCCCAGCGCGCCGGGATTGCCACCGAAATCGTTGCGATCAGCGGCGAGCTGGTTCGCCTGGCCAACACCCGCGACAGCGCCGGACACGCGCTGTTCGGCGGCAATGCGACCGGTGATGCCTATATGCTCGATAGCGCCGGCAATGCCGTTTACATTGGCACCCCCACCGCCAGTGAACTGCCGCTGGGAGATGGGCAAAGCGTTACCCGCGGGCTGACCGGGCCGGAATTCCTGAACTTTGGCGCGACCAACCTGTTCGCGCTGGTCAAGGGTCTGGCCGCCGATCTGGCCGGGGCTGCGGCCGATCCGGCGCAGGCCGCGCGTGATGCGCTGGGCGGTCTTGATACGGCGCTAGAGACGCTTACCACGCAGCAAACTGTGGTCGGCACCCGGCTCAACTGGATCGACCTCAACACGCAGCGGCGGACCCAGATGGGCGAACTGCACGCGCAGGAGCAGGCCGATGTCGGCGGCACCGATCTGACCGAAGCTGTGTCCAAACTGCAGCAAACCATGACCGTGCTCGAGGCCAGTCAGGCCAGCTTTGCCCGCCTCTCCTCGCTCAGCCTGTTCGATTTCCTGCGCTGATCAGCGCGCCACTCATCACCACATACCGGAGGGTAGCAGCCCATGTACGCCGCAATCGGCATTGTCATTCTGATCGTCATGGTCTTCGGCGGCTTCGCGCTCACCGGCGGCGCGCTGGGGCCGGTGCTGCACGCCTTGCCCCACGAAATGCTGATCATCGGCGGCGCGGCGCTGGGCGCATTGGTGACCGGCAACAACCTGCATGGACTAAAAGCGCTGGGCGGCGGGTTTGCGAAAGTTTTCAAAGGTCCCAAGCACACCAAGCAGGATCACATCGATGCGATCATTCTGACCACCAAGCTGATGAAGCTGCTCCGCGCCGAAGGTCCGGTCGCTCTGGAAAGCCATGTCACGGAACCGGCCAATTCGGCAATATTCGCTGAGTTCCCGCGCCTCTTGGTCAATCACGCGCTGACCTCGCTGATCTGCGACACGCTGACGCTGATTGTGGTCTCTTCCGGCACGCTGGAGGTCCACGCGGTCGAGGAAGTGATGGACAATGCGCTGAAGC
>VFKS01000067.1 GCA_009885425.1 Novosphingobium sp. | reverse complement strand
TTGAGGCAGACTGCGGCGGCAGGGCCGTGGCAGTGTCGTCGGTCTGGTTCAACAGCACCGCAGCGCCGCCGAGCACGGCCGCCACGAACAGCCCCAACATTGCGGTCCCGGAACTGAATTTCATGGTCTGCGTCCCTGGAACAAGTGTCTCAGCCTGACCGATAGTGCGTCCGGATGGTCAAAGCCAGCGCCGCGGCAGCTGCGTTTCGTGCTGGCACTTCCTGGCAGGCAAAGGTTAACGCCGCAGGAACAGGCGCTTATCCATGCGCGCCGAACAGGTTGGCAATCGCCGTGGTGATCCGCAGTGACAGCGCCTGGGCGGTCTCGATCGGATCGATGAAGTCGCGGTGGATCGCGTCATAGCCGACTGCGGCCTCATCTGGATAATCGCTTGGTTCGGTCACGGTGTAATCGGCCAGGTGCGGCTCGCTGGCCGGGAATGCGCGGCGCAGCTGGGCCAGAGCATCATCGATCCGCAGCGTGAAGACCATTTCCAGCACATCCTCGCGCGCAATATCATTGGCGCGGCTGAACGGCGGGACCGAAACGGCGCGCAGGAACATATGCTGCATCAAAGCAAGCCGCAGCGCTTGCAGCACGCCCATGGTCCGGCGGGTCTGCTCTCGCCCTTCGAGCGGGCTTTCATCGGGGATCAGCGCGAGCAGGTTGTGCAGTTTCAGCGCATCGACCCGCAGCCGCGAGGCGAGGCGGCGGAACACCCCAGTGCGGTCATCGGTCGTGAGCATTTCGGCCAGGCTCAGGCACGCCCCGGCAATGTGGCCTTCGTCCCCGCGATAGGGGCGGCTGGCCCAATAGGCCGAATTGAACAGCTCGCCGAACGCCGCCACGGTCTTGATGCTGGCCATGGCATTGGCGCTGCGCACCAGCCGGACGATTTGCCGCCCTCGATCGCTTTCAGTCAGAAGCTCGGCCAGCGCCTCGTAATTGCCCTCAGCCGCAGTGCCGAACCCGGCGATCACGTTGACCGGATAGCCGAGCTGCTGGAGCACCGCATTGTGCGGGATCGCGCGGATCTGGCGCAGGCTCATCTCGCGGTCAGCGGCGAGGTCGCTCTGGCGGCGGCTTTTGCGGCTGCCGGTGTCATTGAGCAGGCCAAGGCCAAAGGCGGTCACCGCGCGCGGGTAGGTCCGGCTGGTTAGTTGCGCGGCCTGAAACCGGCGGATCGCGCGGTAGAAATCGAGGCTGAGGTCAGTGCGGCGATAGAACGGATCGGCCGGGGCCTCAGCCTCGGTTTCCCCCGGCGGCATTTCGGCGAGGCGGGTGAGCGTCGCCAAGGCCAGCGCGGGAGTGCCGAAGAACAGATAACCATCGCCGCCCTGAAAGCTGATTTCCGGCTCAATCCGGATCCCGGCGCGGACAAACCGCCGCCGGGTCCAGGGCGAGAGCGGCCAGGCCAGCCGATCGGCAAAGCTATCAGGATGGGCGCCGCGGCCCATGGA
>VFKS01000343.1 GCA_009885425.1 Novosphingobium sp. | reverse complement strand
GCGCGGATCGCATCCAATGGCGTCATGCCGTAAGTCACCATGGTGTTGAACTGCCGCCCGACCAGTCCGTGCGGCATCACCCCGGCGTCAGAAGCAAACACCATCCGCACCCCGGCGCGGAATGCCTTGCGGAAGTTGTCGCGCTGCAACTGGCCGATTTCGCGATCCTTGCGCAGGTTGTCTTCGAGAACGCCGTTCTTCGCGCCTTCGGCCTGGGTGTAATCGGTGTTGTAGATATCCATCGCGAACCAGACTGGGCGAGGGCGAGCGACGGCGAGTTTGATGCCTTCGTCATCGACCAGACTGGCGTGTTCGATCGTGTCGATCCCGCTCTTGATCGCGGCCTTGATCCCGGCTGCACCGTGGGCGTGGGCGGCGACCCGCAGCCCCCACATATGCGATTCATCGGCAATCGCGGTCAGTTCAGGCTCGCTCAGCTGCTGCTGGCCCGGCTCGGTATTATGAGAGAAGACCCCGCCGGTGGCGCAGACCTTGATCACGGCGGAGCCATATTTGCGCTGGCGGCGGACCTGATATTTCAGCTCCTCTGGCGTATCACCCACGCCTTCCATTTTGCCGGGCTTTTCCATGCTGGGTGGCAGGCCGGTCTGGTCGCAGTGACCGCCAGTGCTGCCAAGCGCATAGCCCGCCGCGACGATCCGCGGGCCGACCACGTAACCTTGGTTGACGGCCTGCGCCAAGCCAATGTCGTTGCGGTTGCTCGCGCCGACATTGCGGACGGTGGTGAAGCCCGCGTCCAGCATCGCCCGGCCGTTGCTGACCGCGGTCATGGCAAAAAAGCTGTCAGTGTATTCAAGCGAACGCCAGCCGCCGATGTTTGCCGGGCTATCAAGGTGGACGTGCATATCGATCAGGCCGGGCAGCAGTGTCTTGCCGCTCATGTCGATATGCTTGACGTCGGCGCCCCATTTGACCGTGCGGGCATCGGCGATCCCGGTGATCCGGCCATCGGCACCGACGAAGATCGCCGGGTATTCGATATATTTGCCGGTTGTCACATCGAGATAGCGCGCGGCGGTGATTACGGTTTGCTTTGGCGTGGCATCAGTCGCGGCGGAGAGTGCGGCGCCGCTGAGCGCGAGCGCGCCAACAAGGGCTGAAATCGTGATCTTGCGCATGGCGGCGAATCCCCGTTGCAGTTGAATTGCGCCATCCTGCGGCCCGTCATCGTGCTTGGCAACTGCCCGGCCATCCACAACAGAGATACCCGGGGACCATTGCACAGCAGCATAGGTGCCCCCATATCCCGGCTCGAAGGCGATTTTCGCCGCGCATGGCCCCGGGCGATGGGCCGAACTGGACGGATTTATGACCAAGCTTCTTCCCTTGCTCCCCTTGCGCGATATCGTGGTGTTCCCCGGTATGGTCGTGCCGCTGTTCGTAGGCCGCGAAAAGTCCGTAGCCGCGCTTGAAGCGGCGATGCTGAGCGAGACCGACAAGGACATCTTCCTGATCGCCCAGCTCGATCCGGGCTGCGACGATCCGTCGGACGACGACCTCTACGATATCGGCGTGGTCGCAACCGTGCTCCAGCTGCTCAAGCTGCCCGATGGAACGGTCCGGGTGCTGGT
>VFKS01000286.1 GCA_009885425.1 Novosphingobium sp. | reverse complement strand
GCGATGCCGTTGCAGATTACGCCGTCAAATGCCCGTGGCCCTTGGCGAAGAATGGCCCGTTGTTCATTGGTGCCAAAGGCGGGCGGCTGTCACAGGGGATGGTGCAAAAAGCGATGGCCCGCGCTCGCACCGCGCTTGGCCTGCCGCCTAGCGCCACGCCGCACGCCTTGCGCCATTCGTTTGCCACGCATTTGCTGGGGGCAGGGGCGGATTTGCGGAGTTTGCAGGAACTGCTGGGCCATGCCTCGTTGGGTTCAACCCAGATCTACACCAAAGTTGATGCGGCCGTGCTGCTCGACGTGTATCGTAATGCTCATCCTAGGGAGCGCTAGGGCAATTTCTGACCCTAGTGTGAGTGCTTGCCGTCTGACACAAGTTCAGCATCCACCGGCCCTTCGAACGCGATGAACAAGACGCAGGGGACTTTGCTTTTACAAGATGCAACGTGCGGCAAGCCAGCCGGGCCATAGGCATAGTTTCCGGGCTTGAGCGTCACAGGCTTTGCCCCATCATAGGTGACTTGCAACGTTCCTTTAAGCAGGATCATCCGTTCTGCCGAGCTATGCTTGTGGCGCGGCAATGTGTTACCCGGACCAACCTTCAACACAACGTCGGAATTCGGCTTGGCCGGATCGCCTTGCAGGACAGTCATCGAGCAAGCTCCTGGAAAGATCGGCGGACAGCCCCCCCATGTCACAGATGGCGCGGAAACATCGATGGCCAAAGGAACGGTTGGTGTGTTGGCCATACTGGTTCCAGTCAAACCGAACACTGTGAGTGCAATTGCTATCGGTTTATGCATCCTTGGCTCCTTTGCTGCTAGATTGTTCTAACCTCAGATCAGATGCTTTACAGGAAAATTTTTGGGAGGGACATCGAGCAGCGTCAATAAAATTGACTCATGATCCGTCCATCTGCCTTGTCGATCCAACCAAATGCCGCGGCCGCTTCCTTAGAGCGAAGCAATGTTTCGCGGCGCCGAAGCCGGGCCGCCATCGTCTGGCATGCTGCAAATGGTAATGGTCTGGACGAGACAGGTTAGCTACGTGGTTTCCAGGTCAAAAAACGGTAAGCATAGGCCGCCAAGGCCAGCCCCAGTCCGCCAAATATGATCAAGTCCACCACCAAGGTCGAGCTTTCGAGGAACCGGGCGAGAAATTGCCCGCCCTTGATCAAGGCCGCATTCCACACTGCCGCCCCGGCGAAGGTGAAAGCCAGAAAGCGCCAATGGCTCATATGAGTCAGCCCCGCTGGAAGTGAAATCACGGTCCGCAGGAACGGCGAGAACCGCAGCGCGAAGACGATCCACTGGCCATGGCGCTGAAAGAATGCCGAGGCGCGCTCGATGTCTTGCCACTCCAGCGTCAGCCAGCGGCCCCAGCGATCAACGAACGGTTGCAGGCGGCGGTAGCCCCATTTGTCCCCGGCTAGGAACCACACATAGTTGCCCAGCGTTGAACCCGCTGTGCCGACTGCCAGCAGCGGCCAGAAGCTCATCGTACCGCGCGCCACGGCGACGCCGCCCAGCCCCATGATCACCTCGCTGGGGATCGGCGGAAACACGTTCTCGATTACCATCAGGGCAAAAATGCCGAGGTAGCCGCCCTGCTCGATCAGGCGGAGGATGGCTTCATTCATTGCTTTGCGGCGTGGAGCCGAGCTTCAATCGCATCCCAGATCTTCGCCGGGGTGTTGGTGCCGTTGAACCGGTCGATCGCCATGATCCCGGTCGGCGAAGTCACGTTGATTTCGGTCAGCCACTTGCCGCCGATTACGTCGATCCCGACGAACACCAGACCTCGGGCTTTCAATTCCGGCCCCATCGCGGCGCAAATCTCTTCCTCGCGCGCAGTCAGCGTGGTGGCCTCAGCCGAGCCGCCCTGGGCCAGGTTTGAGCGGAACTCACCCGCCCCCGGCCGGCGGTTGATCGCGCCGGCAATCTCACCATCGATCAGCACGATCCGCTTGTCGCCCTCGCTGATTTCCGAGAGGAACGGCTGAAACATGTGCGGTTCGACCCAGGCATTGTCGAACAATTCGATCAGCGCGCTCAGGTTCGATCCATCGGCCGGAATCCGCACCACCGCTTTGCCGCCGTTGCCGTGCAAGGGCTTCATCACCAGATCGCCGGGATGGCGGGCATGGAATTCGCGGACATCCTCAATCCGCCGCGCGATCAAGGTTGGCGGCATGAACCGCGCGTAATCCAGCACAAAGACCTTTTCGGGGGCATTGCGAACGCTGGCGGGGTCGTTGACCACCAGTGTCTGACCCTCCAGCCGCTCAAGCAAATGCGTCGCGGTGATGTAGCTGAGGTCAAACGGCGGGTCCTGCCGCATCAGCACCACGTCGACATCCTTGACCAAGTCGATGCTGCGGAAATCCTCGCGCGCAAAGTGATCGCCCTGGGTCCGCTGCACCGTCACCGGCGCAGCCCAGGCGGTCAGCCGGCCGCTTTCATAGGCGAGTGACTGCACGCCATATTCAAACACCGGATACCCGCGCGCCTGCGCCGCTTCGATCAGCGCAAAGCTCGAATCCCCGGCAATGCTGATGCTTTCCAGCGGGTCCATCTGGACGGCTACACGAAGGGTCACGCTTTCAGCTCCACTACAACAACAGGGCGTTTGCCATGTGGCGTGGGAAGCGTCCCGGCGCAAGGAGCAGCACGTCGATGCGCTGCACTTCGCCCGGTTTGGCATAACGGTGCGCCACCGCCTCAGCCGCTGCAGCGACCCGGCGCAGGCGGTATTCGTCGATTGCAAAATCAAGTTCGGCTGCGTTAGCCCGCCACTTGACCTCAACAAACGCCACAACCCCGGCCCGCCGCGCGATAAGGTCAATTTCGCCGCGCGGGGTTTTCACGCGTTGTGCCACAATCCGAAAGCCCTTCAGCCGCAGATACCACGCCGCCAGTGCTTCGCCGCGGCGTCCCTTGGCCTCACGCTCGGCCCGGCTGCTCACTTTAGTTCCATCGCTCGGGCATAGAGCGCCTTGCGGTCTAGCCCGGTGGCACGGGCGACTTC
>VFKS01000052.1 GCA_009885425.1 Novosphingobium sp. | reverse complement strand
TCGGCGGTATCGTCAACCTTGACCGGCAGGAACGTACCCGCGCCGACATGCAGCGTCAGCGTTTCGGAGCCAATCCCGGCCTCGGCCAGCGCTGCCATCAGCTCTGGCGTGAAGTGTAGGGCAGCCGTCGGCGCAGCCACTGCGCCGTCTTTGGCCGCAAAGATGGTCTGGTAGTCGGACTGGTCCTGCGCATCGGTCGGGCGCTTGCCAGCGATATAGGGCGGCAGCGGCATTTGCCCGGCGCGTTCGAGCAGAACCTCGACTGGCTCCGTACCAGCAAATGCCAGCGTCCAGCTGCCATCGTCGCCGCGTGCCTCTGCAGTGGCCTGAACGCCATTGGCAAACTTGATTGTATCGCCGGGGTGCAACCGTTTCGCGTTGCGGACAAAGGCCTGCCAGCGGCGCAGGTCGATCCGTTTGTGCAGCGTCGCGCCGATTTTGGCTGCGCCGCGGGTTCCTTCAAGCTGGGCCGGGATCACCCGGGTGTCGTTGAACACCAGCACATCGCCGCGCCGCAACAAACGGGGCAGATCGCGCACAGTCAGATCGCCCAGCGGCCCCGACCCCGGTACATGCAGCAGCCGCGCCGCATCGCGCGGCCGCGCCGGGCGCAGCGCGATCAGCTCTTGCGGAAGTTCAAAGTCGAACAGGTCAACGCGCATCGGAGCGCACTATCACCTTAATTCTGCTTGGCACCGCTCAGCAGATCGGGTGACAGGTTGATGGCAGCCGGTGCCGGCGCAGCAGCGGGCTTCGGCTTGTTTTCCGACAGCAGCGAAGCCTGGACAATCCGCGTCGGGCTGCTCGGCGGTTCACCGCGGACAATCGCATCCGCCACATCCATGCCCGCAATCACCCGGCCGAAGTTGGTATAGCGGTGATCAAGCGCAAAGCGCGGATAGAACACGATGAAGAACTGGCTGTTGGCGGTATCGGGCTGATCGGTCCGGGCCATCGAAACGGTGCCGCGCACGTGCGGCATAAAGTTGAATTCAGCCTTGAGGTCCGGCATCGGCGATCCGCCCTGTCCGGTCCCGGTTGGATCGCCGGTCTGCGCCATGAACCCGTCGATCACGCGGTGAAAGACCACCCCGTTGTAAAAGCCTTGCGCGGTCAGCGTCTTGACCCGATCGACATGGCCCGGTGCCCAGGCAGGCATCAGGCGGATCATCACCCGCCCGCCGTTAGATAGGTCCAGCACCAGAATGTTTTCAGGCTCAAACGCCGGATCGGGATTAACCGCCGCGCTCATCGGAGCCGGCGCGGGCGCCGCGGCATCCTTTTTCTGTGCCAGTACTGGCGTGGTGACCAAGGACAGGCCCAGGGCAAAAATAGCGAAGGTACGGCGGTTCATGGGGTATCGATCTCGCAGTTGGTCATGGCTTGGTCGGCGGAATAGCTGCGCAAGCCTGTCATGGCAATGAACGGGTTTAATCGCTCCACCGCGCTTAGCGCCCGGGAATGCGGGCAATCACATCGGCGCGTACGGCGGGACTGACGAATTTGGAGATGTCCCCGCCGTAGATGGCGATTTCCTTGAC
>VFKS01000275.1 GCA_009885425.1 Novosphingobium sp. | reverse complement strand
GCCTGCGAATTGTGCGAGAGATCGTGCGGCGCGCCCATTTCGGTGGTGATCGCGCGGACCATTTCGTCATAGCGCCGCTCAAACACCGCGATCAGGCGTTCGACCAGCTCCATCCGCTCGGCCAGAGGGGTGGCCGACCACGCCGGGAAGGCTGCTCGAGCCGCCCGGACTGCCGCATCGGCTTCGGCCGGACTGCACAAGGCAACCCGGGCGCAAACCTCTTCATTGGCCGGATTGATCGCCTCAAAAACGCCGCCGGAAGGCGCGGGCAGAACCCACTGCCCGCCAATGAAGGACTTGAGCGGTGCCTCAGACATAGCCAACCGCCCGCTTCTGATCTTCAACGATATACTTTTCGGCGCGCCAATAGTGCCACGCAGCCCAGAAGCCGGTGGGTGCAAGGACCAGCAAAGCCAGCCGCAGCGAGGCTGCGTCGGCGCCGCCCGGACCAGCAAAATAGTCGCTGAGCAGGCCAACGCCCTGTGGCGCAATGATCAGGTTGAAGACATTGGCGATGAGCAGGGAAACCGCGATGAACATCGCCCGCATCCGCGGCGGCGCCAGATTCTGGCACAGCGCGAAAGCTGGGCCGATGTAGAAGTAGATCGCCGGGATGAATATCCACCACATCAGCGTCGCGACCTGCAACGAATTGGTATAATAGGCAAAGATCGAAGGAATCGTCGCCAACGCAGTGACAACCGCCAGCAACCGCACAATCTTGCGCGGATCGGCATAGGCTGGCTTGGAAACCACCCAAGCGGTCAGCAGTGAAGCACCGATGCCCATGACCAGATGGATCGGACCGACGATTGCCCCGGCTTCGCCAACGTCGAGCTGGTAGGTGCGCTGGATAAAGGTTGGGGTGAACCACATCAGTCCCCAGCCCCACAGGGCCGACAGGCCGCTGCCCATCATCCCGTGAACCGCCGCCTTTTGCGACCAGAGAAAGCGCAACGTTTCCATGATCGGCGGCGCAGGCTGCGTAGAAACTGCGTCGAGCTGGCCCCGCGCTGGCTCCTTGATGGTGAGCAGGACGACAGCAGCCAGCACGACCCCCGGCACGCCGAGTACGAAAAACGCCGAGCGCCAGCCATATTCCGCGGCCACCGCACCGGCCATGTCGGCGCCAAGCCAGGCGCCAATTGGTGCGCCGAGCGCGAACACAGTCATCGCCATTGCGCGCCGCTCCACTGGAAAATAGTCCGCGACAATCGAATTACACGATGGGGTGCCGCCCGCTTCGCCGATGCCCACCCCGATCCGGGCGAGCAGCAACTGGGTGTAACCCACCGCCAACCCGCACATTGCGGTCATCACCGACCAGACCGTGATCGAAATTGCGAGCAAATTTCGCCGATTGTAGCGATCGGCAATCCACGACAACGGGATGCCCCAAAGAACATAAAACAGCGCGAGTGATACCCCGGTCAGGAAGGCCACGCCGCTATCGGTCAACTTGAGCTCGAGCCGGATCGGTTCGAGCACGGTCGACATCACATAGCGGTCGGCAATGTTGATCGAATAGACCAACATCATGATGATCAGGACATACCAGCGCTGCCGCAGGGTCGAGACCTGATCGGCGCTAATCGTTGCTTGGCTTGCCATATGCTCTTCCCTTTTCAGCTTTTTGTCAGCTCCGGCCCCAGAACCTCACGCAGAGGATCCAGATAGGGCGAGAACTTCTCCCATTGATCGACGCCGCTTTTGAATATCGGCTGCCGAACCTGTTCAGAGCTGGCAGTGCGCACGGCCCGGTCGGTTTCGTGAAAGTTGAGGCAAGCCCCTTCAAACGGCAGGCCGCAGAAATCGAGCAAGCGGCGGACCTGCACTTCGAGATCGGCGACGACCTCTTCATAGCGGACCTGCAGCACCTTGCCCGGCAAAACCTTGTCCCAATGATCCATCAGAGCGACATAATCGGTGTAGTAATGGCCGATTTCCTCAAGGCCGTAAGTAAACTCCTGGCCTTCAGCGAACAGCTGCTTGAAGCCACTGAAGCAGCAGCCCAGCGCGCTGCGCCGGGCATCGATGATCTTGGCGTTCGGCAGGATCAGATGGATCAGGCCGATGTGCCTGAAATTGTTGGGCATCTTGTCGATGAAAAAGGGCGTACCCTGCTTGCGGTGGATCTGCGTATCGCGGATATAGGCCTCGCCAAAGCCGGTCAGTTCATCCGCGGTCAGCTCGGATAGATTGGCCGGATAGCGCGCCTCTTCATCCACCCGCCGCCGCCCGTCGAGCTTGTGCGCCAGCGCGAGGATATTGGGCAGTTCCATCGTCCCCTCAACCTGGCTGTGTGAGGCGAGGATTTGTTCGAGCAAGGTCGATCCGGCGCGCGGCAGGCCAAGGATGAAAATCGGATCGGGTGCGGGGCTGCCTGATCCGGCAAGTCCGGCGAACAGCGATGGAGTGCAATGTTCGATCTGCAGGGCGATCTCATGCGAGATCTTGCGCCAGTCATAACCCACCTCATCGCACTTCAGCCGGTTGCCGCGCTCATAATAGGTGAACGAGGCCGCATAATCGCCGCGATCTTCCAGCGCCTTGCCCAGCGCGAAGCACAGATGATAGCGATCGGCCAACTGGGTGGAAGGGGCGGCTTCCAGTTCGCGCATCGCCGCGATCTGGGTTTCATCGAACTTGTAAGTCTTGAGATTGGCGAGGCTCCAATAGGCATCGCCGAAATCGGGGCGGACCTTGTAGGCCTGGCTGTAGGCCTCAATTGCGGCCTGTTGCTGGCCGACGGTCTTAAGCGCATGGCCGAGCGTCAAATGGATGTTGGGATAGTCCGGCATTTGCACGGCGCATTGGCGGTAGACCGCAAGCGCTTCGTCGAAATTGCCGACCGCCAGGTTTTGATTGGCATAGAGCAGATCAATCTGAGGATTGCCCGGCTGTTTGTCACGCAGCACCTTGGCCTGCCCCAGTGCCTGCTCAAACTTCTGGCGCTTGTGCAGCACGCCGACGTAATCGAGGTGCGCGCCGGCATTTTCAGGCTCAAGCACCAAGGCCGATTCAAGCAGAAATTCAGCCTCGTCGAGCACGCTGAAGTTGATGCCAATCTCAGCGAGGAAGCGGATGGCTTCGACATGGTGGCCATTGGCTTGAAGGTACGCGCGGCAGATTCTCTCTGCCTTGAGGAATCGCCGGTCCTGGATCATGCTGGCAACGGTCTGGAGTTCGGGTGGGAGATTGATCAAGTAATCGCGCTGCGTCTCGGCAAATTCGGCCGGTTCAGTCCGCCCCGCGGCAGTGTGGATCTTCGCCAGCATGTTCCAGCTGCCGGCCAGAGCGGCATTGTGCGTCACCGCATTCTGGTAGGCAGCGAAAGCGCCAGCGGTGTCTCCCATATCGCGCAGGCAATGGCCGCGCTCCTGATGCGCCCGGCCGTTCGAGGGATCCAGTGCGATCAGCTGATCGGCCAATGCCAGCGCACCGGGCAGATCCTTTTGAAACCGGCGCACTACTCCCAGCGTGTATAGCGCATCGCGGTTTTCGGGTTCGGTCTGCAACACGCCTTCGCACAGCTGGGCGGCGGCGGGCATCTGACCATCCTGAAGCAGCTTCCGCGCGCGACCAAGCGATTGCTCACTGCTGGCCGGTTCGATCGCGGTTTGCGTCATTGGTGAAGCCTTATCATCAGGCGTGAGGGTGAACCGCCACGGTATTAGCCGAAAGCTGGGCCAAAGTAAGGAATTCTATTGCTCGGCGATGCCGATTGTTTGCCCCATGAAATGAGCCGGAGGCGATCGCTTCCGATCCACCTCCGGCCATTCCTTAGCTTACGTTCATAGTGTCCTGCGGGCCTTCCCGATATTGGGAAGGGGCGGCCCGAAGAAATCACATCTTGTAAGACATGCGCAGCCCAATCGTGCGTGGCCGCGATGTGGTGATCCGCAGTTCGCCATCGTTGCCATTCTTGAACAGTTCGGGCCGTTCGTCGGTAATGTT
>VFKS01000070.1 GCA_009885425.1 Novosphingobium sp. | reverse complement strand
GGCTTCCGCGCTTCGGAAGTCTACTTCGAAAACGTCGCCATACCGGGCGACGCGCATCTGCCCGGCGGGATCGAGCTGATCGAACAGATCACTGATGAGGCCACCGTCGCGGTCTGCGCCGAAGGCAGCGGGATCGCTCGCAAGCTGCTTTCGGGCACGGTCGAATATACCCAGCAGCGCAAGCAGTTCGGGCAGCCGATCGGCAAGTTCCAGGTGCTCCAGCACCGCATGGCCGATATGCTGATCGAGGCCGAACAGATCACCTCGATGGCGCTGATGGGCACGCTCAAGCTGAGCCTCCCCGCCGCCGAGCGCAAGGCCGCAGTCAGCCAGGTCAAAGCCAAAGTCAGCCGCAGCCTTCGGGCCACTGGGCAAGCCGCGGTCCAGACCCATGGCGGGATCGGGATCACGATGGAGCTCGCCATCGGCCACTATTTCAAGCGCAGCACCATGATCGAGAACCAGTTCGGCGGCGCCGACTGGCATCTGGAACGCTATGAAGCGCTGACACTGGCTGATTGATTCCATAGCGGCGCGAGGCCCAGCACGGCCTCGCGCCCGCTACATAGCCGCGCCGAACCTACAACTTCCGATTTACCGAGAAGACGAACCCGACATGGGCATCGCGCTGACGGAACTCTTCGACTACCGGAGTGGCAGCCGCCGAGCGATCGGGATCAAAGAACAGTCGCCGCCTTTGCCCGGCAACATCGGCCGCATTCTCGATATCGAGCCGAACAGTGGTCTGCTTGTCCGGGCGAAATTCGACGAAGGCCAGCACGAAGGGGCCGGAATTGAAGAAGTTGTCGAGCTCGTCGATCCGGTAGATGGTCGAGGTGTCTTCGCTGTAGATTTCGGCGCCATAGGACCATTTCTTCAGGTCGCGGCGCAGTTCGGCGTTCCAGCTCCAGCTTGGCCGGAACCCGCTCCACGGCCGCGATTGCCCGGTGAGCGGATCACGGACTGAGTGTTCCTGCATGGCCCCGGAATACTTGAGGCGGGTCGCTTTCAGCCCCAGACTGTCGAGCGGGGCGTCGATGGTGAGTGCCGCGAAGCTGCGGGTGCCGCTGCCGATATTGCCTGGCGCGTCGAACCCTTCAGGCGTGAGTATCCGGTCCTGCAGCATCGAAACCCGGTCATGCCCCAGTTCAAGCCGGATCACACCTTTGCCCAGAATGGGCCGGTCAACCGTCAGCCGCAGTTCCCAGGTTCGCTGCGGGACAATATCGGCATTGCCGCCGTTGATCCGGTCATTGGCGAGTTCAGCGCTGGCCAGAAAATCAAAGAAATCGAGCTGTGCTACAGTACGCCGCCCAACCAGTTGGACGTGCCAGCCCTTCGGCCCCTTCCAGTCGAGCGTCACGCTCGGCTTGAAGGAACTTAGGTTGCGGTTGGCCTGCGTATCGCCAGACACTTTCAGGTCAGAAGTTTCAAAGGCCAGCCGGGTTTCGAGCCGCAGCCGCTTCGATAGCTGGCGGCCCAGATTGACATAGCTTTCGGTCCGCAACTCATCGACTACGGCGCTGTCGACCGGCAGGTCCAGCTTGGTCCGCGCACCGTTTGGCCCAAGCACAAAGACTTCGGTGGCGTTCTCCAGCCGGTTGTAGGCCACTTCGCTGCCAAACTCGGCCGAAAAGCCAAACAACTTGGGCTTCGACCAACTGAGCCGCCCCAGCACTTCGTCATAGCGCGAGGCTTGCAAGGCCTCAAACCCGCTAATCGTTTCGCCCGCGACCCGGTTGTAGCTGCCGTCAAAGTTGTCGTTTTCGCGCCGGTTGCCCAGCATCACCAGCTTGATCGTGCCGCTACCCAGCGGGCGCGAGATATCGCCGCCGATTTCGTAGGAGGTCGGGCTGTAATTCTGCACCAGCCGGTCATCGCGCACCGGGCCAATGGCAAGGGTAACGTGGTTGGTCTGGATCAGCGAGAAGCTGCCGGGCGAATAACGCAGGTTGAGATTAGCCGCCCGCCCGTTCGCGCCCTTCTGACCCCAGCTCGCCGCGAAAAAAGGATTACGGTGCTCGATCCGGTTGAACTTCTCGCGCAGTTCGATTCGCGATCCGTCGGCCAGCAGGGTCAGATCATCAAAACCCTTTTCAACCTGCCCGCCGCGCCCGGTTGCGGCCGAAAGGTTGATGGTGGAACTGCCGGTCTTGATCAGCACCGACCCTTCCGCATTGGGCACCAGCCAGCCGGTAAAGACCCGCCCCAGGCTGACCTTGACGTTGCCATCGACCCCGCCGCTGTCCGACAGGATCAGGTTGAGCACCTGGCTTTTCCCGGAATAGTCCGAGCCATAAAGATCACCTGGCCCCACTTCAATCCGGACCACTCGGCTGGCCGGAATCCGCGCCAGCAGCTCGCCCAAAGATTCCGATTTGGACGATGGCCGCGCGCCGTTCAACACCACATTGCCAGCCGCCTGGCTGAACCCGCGCACATCGCCGCCGCCATCCTCGATCGCAAAGCCGGGGACGCGGCGGACCATGTCGAGCGCGTTGCTGGGCGCAAACGCCGTGAAATAGGCGGCATCATAGCGGATGACGCGATCCTGGGTCACGGGCACGGCAGCAACATCGGCGTTTGGCGCCGAGTCAGCCTCAGCGGCGGGCTGGGCCAAGGCGGGCCCGGCCTGCGCCAATGCGAGCCCGAGCACCAAAACACTGGGCGCTGGGCGCAGCCGTCCAAAACAGCATTGATTCAACCGCAGCAATCTACCCTCCCAGTGCTTGATCGCGTTGTTCGGCCCGACCTTGTCCGCCCCGGCGGGTTTCACCACCGCGCTTCGGCCAAGCGGCAGGCCAGCCCGACGAACGACCCGGCTGGTCAGCAAAATTGTTCGGCACGGGGCCGCACGCGTGAGCGCCATCACGGACATGCCGCATTCCCGAGCGCACACGCTACATCATGACCACACGCTCATCCGCCGCCCGCACCGCCGGCTCGCTCAAAAGCTGCAGCCTGCTTCAGCCCAGCGCCGCCGCGATTGCGCGCGAAGTGCCGGAACCCGCAGCTTTCGTGATTCGGGCGCTCGATCTGATCCAGATTGGCGCCGGTCCCAAAGGGTTGCCTCAGCCGCTGGGCGCGGAATGGATCAACCGCGGCACTGGTAAGCCGCTGCGCGCAACCACGATCGCGATGCTGCTGCGCACTCTCCCGCTCCGTGCTGAGTTGAGCCCCAGCGCATTGCGGCTGCACGATGTGGCCGGGCTCCGCCTCGCCTTCGCTTCAACCGAAGACCGGCACCAGTTTGCCCGCGGCTGGCTGGGACTGATCGCGCGGCGTTAATCTGCTTCACGCATTCCGCGCCATCAGCCCGCCATCGACCGGGATAGTCACCCCGGTGATATAGCTCGCTGCGGGCAGGCACAGGCTCAGCGTCATGTGCGCGACCTCTTGCGGAAGGCCATAGCGGCGCAGCGCGGTGCGGCGGTGGGCGTAGGTTTTTCTGTCGGCATCGGGCACGTTCGCAGTCATGCCGGTATCGATCGGGCCGGGGCAGATGCAGTTGACCGTGATCCCCTCCTTGCCCAGCTCCACAGCCAGCGCCCGGGTCAAGCCGGTGACACCAGCCTTGGCCGCCGAATACGGACTGTCGCGCGAAGTCGCACCCAACGCTTCGGTGCTGGCGATATTGACGATCCGCGGGCTGGCCGAACGGCGCAGGTGCGGCAGCGCAGCGCGGACCAGCCGCTGGTGCGCAGTCAGCAGTACCAGCACCGCCCGGTCCCAGACCGCGTCATAACCGTCATCGTCAATCGGGCAGAACGCGCTGATCCCAGCGTTGTTGACCAATGCGTCAAGCCCGCCAAAATGGTCTGCCACCTGATCGATCACGCCGCGGATCGCCGCGTGATCGCTGACATCAAGCGCCCAGCCACGCGCCGACAAGCCCTTTGCCTGCAGGTCCGCCGCAATCCCCTCAACCGCCTCGGCCGAAAGATCGGTCAGCGCGACATTCGCGCCCTCAGCGGCAAAGACCTCGGCCGTCGCCCGCCCCATCCCGCTCGCCGCCCCGGTGACCAGCACCGTCAGACCTTTGACTGACCGGCTCAAATTGCCTCGCTCCATGCTCGCTCCTTCTGCCGACAGGCCGGTGTGGCTGTGCAACCTGACAAAGTTCACAGGGTTCAGGAAAGGAAAAACTGCCCCGGCCTTGGCGCCGATAGCGAGGCTAGACAGCTCCGCCGCTGTAGGAAAGGGCGGTGGTGCGTGCCGCTGTCGCGTTTTGCCAATGTGGTCCGTCACCCCAGCGCCCAAAAAGCCTGACAGCTGACCTCGCGCTATATGGGTAGCGAGGAGGCCCGCGATGCGATCAAGAGCGCGGCAAACGCGCAGCAAGCCT
>VFKS01000062.1 GCA_009885425.1 Novosphingobium sp. | reverse complement strand
CGCCATGGGCGAAGAGCCCAAGATCAAGGGGATGGAAGCCGTGGCCGACCGCAAGGTCGGCAAGGCCCGGATCACGCTGCTGCGGGTTTTGCCAGTCTAAGCCCGACCAAGGTCAGCACCGCCACCGCCGCTAGCAGCCAGCCGGCCGCCACGATCTGGCCACTGGCCGCCAATTGCTGCGCCGCAATCGGGGTCAGCGCGCCGCCGACGATCCCGCCGAACGTAAAGGCCAGCGAAATCGCGGTATAACGCACCCGCACCGGGAATAGCCCGCTGAGCCAGCCGCCCAGCGGGCCGTAGCTCAGCCCCATCACCAGCAGCGCGAACGATAGCAGAACGAAGATCGCAGGCAGCGAACCTGAGGCCATGACCGGACCGAACACTAACCCAGTGACAATCGTCAGTGTCGCACCCAGAACCATGATTCGGCTCGCTCCGAACCGATCCGCCGCCACGGCCGCGCCAATGATGCCGATGGCGAAGAAAACATTCGCTCCCAGTTGCAACGCCAGAAAGGTCTGCCGGTCGATCTTGAGCGTGCTGGTGCCATAAGACAGCGCAAAGGCGGTGCTGAGGTAAAACACCGCAAAGCAGCTCGCCGCGCCGGCCGATGCCGCGAGCAGCAACAGCGGATGCTGGCGGATCACTTTAGCAATCGGCACGGCCACCGGCGGCGCCTCTGCCGCGGCAAAGGCGGGCGTCTCGGTGATCTTCAACCGGATCCACAGCCCAACCGCGACCAGCACGGCGCTCGCCAGAAACGGAATGCGCCAGCCCCAGCTGACAAAATCCGCCTCGCTCAGCCCCATTCCCAGCAGCAGGAACAGCCCGTTTGAAAACAGGAACCCCAGCGGCGCGCCCATCTGCGGCGCGGCGCCAAACCGGGCCTCCCAGCCCTTGGGCGCATTCTCCACCGCCAGCAGCGCCGCACCGCCCCATTCGCCGCCCAGGCCAAAGCCCTGTCCGAACCGCAGCACACACAGCAGCAGTGGCGCGACAAATCCGATCGCGGCATAGCCCGGCAGCACCCCGATCAGCACGGTCGAAAGGCCCATCAGCAATAGCGATGCCACCAAAGTCGCCTTGCGCCCCACGCGGTCACCAAAATGGCCGAAGGCAATAGCGCCGAGCGGGCGTGCAAAGAACGCCAGGCCAAAGCTCATAAAGGCCGCGAGCTGCTGCGCCGCGGTCGATTCCGAGGGAAAGAACAGCGGCCCGAACACCAGCGCGGCGGCGGTGCCGAAGATGTAGAAATCAAAAAACTCCACCGCCGTGCCGACAAGGCTGGCAGACAGGACGCGGGCGTTTTGACGGATCGGATGCATGGCCCATCTGCTTGCGGCAGGTCGCCATCAAGTCAATCGAAATCCCAAGCCTCCAACTCATGGACCTCTCGGCCCCGGTCTATTTTCCGCCGGGGTTGCGGCAGCTGTCCTGTAATTTGCGGGTGCAGACGGGATAGACCTTGTTCATCGCGCCGGCCGGCGGCGCGGTCAGCGCGCCCTTGTATGGTCCGGCATGATAGCCCTGATCGGCCGGCATTGCCGGGGCAACGGTCTGGTCTGCGGTGGCCGGATCGGGCGGGGTCATCGTCGGGATCCCCGGTCCCGGCGGATTTGCCTGGTACACCGTTGGTGGGGCGGGATTTTCTGGCAGCTGCGTCTGGGCCAGCGCTGGCATGGCGGCAATCGATGTCATAGCGGCACCGAAGATGAGCAGATGTTTCATGGGCTGGGTCCTTTGAGGTGTAACTCGTCCTACTAACAACGCGCGATGCGCGGACTTAGTTCCCTGACAACAGCCAGCCGCACAGGACTTGCGCCGAACCGCAGTGTTCCCTAGTTGTTCGCGCGTGCAATCACCCACCGAATCCAGCCCCGATCCCTTGCTTGATGGCCTGAACCCGCCGCAGCGCGAAGCCGTGCTCGCGACCGACGGCCCGGTGCTGATGCTGGCGGGTGCCGGCACCGGCAAGACCGCAGCCTTGACCGCGCGGCTCGCCCATATCGTCCGCAGCCGCCTCGCCTGGCCGAGCGAGATTCTCTGCGTTACCTTTACCAACAAGGCCGCGCGCGAGATGAAGGAGCGGGTTGGGCATCTGGTTGGCCCGGCGGTCGAAGGAATGCCGTGGCTCGGCACGTTCCACTCGATCGCGGCCAAGCTGCTGCGCCGCCATGCCGAATTGGTGGGGCTGCAATCGAACTACACGATCATCGATACCGACGATCAGCTGCGCGTGCTCAAACAGCTGATTCAAGCCGAAGGGCTGGATGACAAGCGTTGGCCGGCCAAGCTGCTGGCACAGTGCATCGATCGCTGGAAGAACAAGGGTCTGAACCCGCAGGACCTGTCTGCTGGAGATTCAGAGGCCTATGCAAACGGTCAGGG
>VFKS01000316.1 GCA_009885425.1 Novosphingobium sp. | reverse complement strand
GCCGGACGCGCCCAAGCCGGGGTCAAACCCAATCCGACCGTCACAGTCCAGCAAGAGAACTTCTTCGGGACCGGTCCGATCGGAGTGTATAATCAGGCTGAGGTCACGGTGACCTATGGCCAGACAATCGAACGCGGCGGAAAGCGCGCGGCGCGCGTTGGCGTAGCCGATGGCGACATTGGCGTGGCGGAAGCATCGGCACGGGTTGCGCGGCTCGATTTCGCGGCTCAGGTCGAACGCGCCTTTATCGATGTGTTCATCGCAACCGAAGTGGTCCGGATGGGCGAATTTCGGCTGAAAACAGAGATGGAAATCGAGCGCGAGGCTTTGCGCCGGGTTCGCGGCTACAAAGATCCGCTGTTCGTCGAAACCCGGGCGGCAGCGCGCGTTGCCCAGGCCAAAATCGATCTGGACCATGCCAAGGCACGTCTGGCTGCGGCTAAGAACCGGCTCGCTTCATTTTGGGGCGGCGATGGCGCAACGCTGGAGATCACCGGCAATATCGGCTGGCCGACCCGGCAGATGAATGTCCTGGCGCAGGCCGATGATGATCTGGCAAAGGCGGAGGCCCAGCGTTCAGGCGCGATCGTGACGCTGGAGCGAACCCGCAGCACCCAGGACTATTCGGTCAACGGCGGTGCCCGTTACCTGCGTGGTCCCAACTCGGTCGCGCTGGTGGGCGGGATCACTATCCCGTTGGGCCGCAATGACCGCAATCAGGGCGGGATCGCACGTGCCGAAGCCGACCAGCAACGGATCGAGTTCACCTCTCAAGCCGCCCGCCAGGACCGGCTGCGGCGGCTCGAAACGCTCAACGCCGAAGCCGAAGCCGCACTCGCGCGGGCCGATGCGATCATGCGTGAAGTGTGGCCACGTGCGATCAAGACGCTCGCGCAAGTCCGCGAAGGCTACAACCGCGGCGGCTTCAGCTTCCGCGATGTTGAAGCAGCAGCAGACGCGATCATCGAGGTCCAGGCGCAATGGCTTGAGGCCATCACCCAGTTTCGCGATCTGCAAACCGAAATCGATCGGCTGACCGGGCGGTTTGATACCCCGGCTCGGCAGGAGACAACCCTATGAATCCCTTCGCTATCGCGCGCGCTGCTGGCGCGTTGTTCTTGCTCTCTCCGTTGGCGGCGTGTGGCAGCGCCAAGCCTGCGGCCGAAGCTGGCGGGCCCGCTGAAGCGGCCAAAGGACCACACAACGGTCGGCTCCTGCAGGACGGTGACTTTGCCGTAGAGATGACCATCTTCGAGGACGGGCAGGAACCGCAGTTCCGCGTCTATCCAACCAAAGGCGACAAACCTGTCGATCCCCAGTCTGTGCAATTGACAGTGACGCTCAAGCGCCTCGACGGCGAGGCCAACAGCTTTCAGTTCAAGCCTGAGAAGGACTATCTCGCAGGGCAAGGTGTGGTCGAGGAGCCGCACAGCTTCGATGTTGAGGTAGTCGCGGTCGAGAATGGCAAACGTCATGTCTGGCGCTATTCCAGCCCCGAAGGCCGCACCCGGATTGCGGCAGCCGCCGCCAAAGCGGGCGGAGTGGTGATCGAAACCGCTGGCCCTGCGACAATTGGCGAGACCCGCGAATTGTTTGGTACGGTGCAACTCGCAACCAGCGCGCGATCCGAAATCCGCGGTCAGTTTCCAGGCCGGATCGTCGCGGTCACCAAAAAGGTTGGTGATCGGGTCCGGCGCGGCGAATTGCTGGCCCGGATCGAATCGAGCGAGAGCCTGCAAGTCTATCCGGTCTATTCGACCGCGAGCGGCGTAATCGCCGAACGCAACGGCAACCCCGGCGACGTGACGTTCGACCGCGCGCTCTACGTTATCACCGATCCCGCCCAGACCACGGTGGTCTTCAACATCTTCCCCAAAGACCTTGGTGCGATCCAGCCCGGTATGACAGTCCAAGTCGAAACGATGGACGGGACGGCAATTGCTCAGGTGCGGCTGGGTGACTATCTGCCCGACGGCAATGCCGAGGCCGGAACCGCGCTGATCCGCGCTGCGCTGCCCAACCCCAGCGGGCGATTGCGGGCGGGTATGGCCCTGCGCGGACGGGTGACGATCAACGCGGTAACCGTGCCGCTGGCGGTGCGGACGCAGGCCATTCAGCGCTTCCGGGATTTCGACGTGGTGTTCGCCAATTACGGTGAGGATTACGAGGTCCGTATGCTCCGGCTTGGGCGCAAGTCACCCGAATGGACCGAGGTGCTCTCGGGCATCAAGCCCGGGACGCCTTATGCCGCCACGGGAGCCTTCCTCATTCGCGCCGACGTCGAAAAGTCGGGCGCGAGCCACGACCATTGATCGGGAGGGACTGAAATCATGCTCGCCCGCATCATCGGTTTTTCCATCCGCCAGCGCTGGTTCGTGCTCGCCATCGTCGCGCTGCTTTGCGCGCTTGGCATCTATAGCGCGAGCAGGCTTCCAATCGATGCCGTGCCCGACATCACCAACGTCCAGGTGCAGATCAACACCGAAGCGGAGGGCTATTCACCGCTCGAATCCGAACAGCGCATCACTTTCCCGATCGAAACCGCAATCTCGGGTATCCCGAAGCTCGCCTATACCCGCTCGATCTCGCGCTATGGGCTGAGCCAGGTGACGGTGGTGTTCGAGGACGGCACCGATATCTTCTTCGCCCGTCAACTGGTCAACGAACGCATCCAGGCAGCCAAATCGCAATTGCCGCCTGACATCGAACCGCAGCTAGGCCCGATCGCCACCGGGCTAGGCGAAATCTTCATGTACGCGGTCGAGCCCAAGCCCGGCGCGAAGAAGCCCGACGGTTCCGATTGGACGCCAAGCGACCTGCGCACCTTGTCAGATTGGGTCGTCCGGCCGCAAATGCGCACCATCCCCGGCGTAGCCGAGGTCAACACGATCGGCGGCTATGCGCGGCAGTATCATGTCACGCCCAACCCGCAGCAGCTGGCGGCGCTAAAGCTGTCGCTGACCGATATCGTCAAGGCGCTCGAAGCCAACAATGCCAACAAAGGCGCGGGCTATGTCGAGCGAGCGGGCGAACAAATCCTGATCCGCGTGCCGGGGCAGGCCAAGGATGAAGCCGACCTCTCACAGATCATCGTTGCGACGCGCGGCGGGGTTCCGATCCGGATCGGTGATGTTGCCGAGGTCGTGATCGGGTCCGAACTGCGCACCGGGGCGGCAACCGAGAACGGCAAGGAAATCGTGCTCGGCACGATATTCATGCTGACCGGAGAGAACCCGCGGATCGTCGCGCAGGCCGCTGCCGAACGGCTTGAACAGGCAACCAAGTCGTTGCCCGCTGGGGTTGTTGCCCATCCGCTCTACGACCGCACCGAACTGGTCGATCGCACCATCGGCACCGTCCAGGAAAACCTTGCCGAGGGCGCACTGCTCGTGATTATCGTGTTGTTCCTGTTGCTCGGCAATATCCGCGCAGCGCTGATCACGGCGGCGGTCATTCCGGCGGCAATGCTGATGACCCTGACCGGCATGGTCCAGACGCGCACCTCGGCCAACCTGATGAGCCTGGGGGCGCTCGATTTCGGATTGATCGTCGATGGCGCAGTGATCATCGTCGAGAACTGCTTGAGGCGGCTCGGCGAAGCGCAGCACCGGCTCGGGCGCTTGCTCGACCGCGATGAGCGCCATGGACTGGTCGCAACCGCCAGTGCCGAGGTCATCCGCCCGAGCATCTTCGGCGTGGTCATCATCACCGTGGTCTATCTTCCAATTTTCGCGCTGACCGGGATCGAGGGCAAGACCTTTCACCCGATGGCGATCACGGTCGTGATGGCGCTGACGGCGGCGCTGCTGCTGTCGCTGACTTTCGTGCCAGCGGCTATCGCGCAGTTTGTGAGCGGACGCGTCGAGGAAAAGGAAAACCGGGTCATGGCCTGGCTGACGCGCGGATATGCGCCGCTGCTTGATCGGACCATGCAGCGCGGCAAACTGATGATCGGCGGTGCAGTGGCGCTGGTCTTGCTGGCCGGGCTTGGTGCGACCCGGCTTGGTTCGGAATTCATCCCGAACCTCGACGAGGGCGATATCGCGATGCACGCGCTGCGCATTCCCGGCACCAGTCTGAGCCAGGCGATCGACATGCAGGTGGCGCTTGAAGAACGCATCCGCAAGTTCCCGGAGGTCGAGCGAGTGTTCGCCAAGATCGGAACAGCCGACGTCGCGACCGACCCGATGCCGCCTTCGGTGGCGGACAACTTCATCATGCTGAAACCCCGCAAGGACTGGCCGAACCCTCGCAAACCGCGCGATCAGCTTGTGGCTGAACTCGATGCAGCGGTGCAGCAGATCCCCGGCAATAATTATGAGTTCACCCAGCCTGTCCAGATGCGGATGAACGAGCTCATCGCGGGCGTGCGGTCCGATGTGGCAGTCAAGCTGTTCGGAGACGATCTTGATCAACTCCTCGAAAGTGGCGGAGCGGTCGAAGAAGTGGTCAGTTCGATCCCTGGTGCCCAGGACGTCAAGATCGAACAGGTAACGGGGCTGCCCGTTCTGGCTGTAACCCCCCGGCGCGACATGCTCGCGCGGTATGGTATCAACATGAGCGATGTCCAGGATGCCGTAGCTACTGCCACCGGAGGGCGCGCAGCGGGGCAAGTGTTTGAAGGCGACCGCCGGTTCGATATCGTCGTGCGCCTGCCTGAAGCGATGCGCAGCAATGTCGATGCACTCGGCACGCTGCCGATCCCGATCGGGGGCGATGGCGCGGCGGGCTTCGTCCCGTTGGCGCAGATCGCCGATATCGAACTTTCGGTCGGTCCCAATCAGATCAGCCGCGAGAATGGCAAGCGGCGTGCGGTCATCACCGCCAATGTGCGGGGCCGCGATCTGGGGTCATTCATCGCTGAATTGCGGGCAAAGGTCGATACCGAGCTTGATCTGCCAGAAGGCTACTATGTCGAGTATGGCGGGACGTTTGAGCAACTTCAATCGGCGGCGACCCGGCTCCAGATCGTCGTGCCACTGGCCTTGCTGCTGATTTTCGGATTGCTGTTCACGCTGTTCGGATCGGTGCGCGACGCCGCGATTGTGTTCTCAGGTGTTCCGCTGGCACTGACGGGCGGGGTGGCAGCGCTCGCCTTGCGCGGCATCCCGATGTCGATTTCGGCAGGGGTCGGGTTCATCGCGCTGTCGGGCGTGGCCGTCCTCAACGGCGTGGTGATGCTGTCGTTCATCAACGATTTGCGCGAGCGCGGTCTGGACCTTGATGAGGCCATTCGTGAAGGCGCGCTCACCCGGCTACGCCCCGTTCTGATGACAGCGCTCGTTGCCTCATTGGGGTTCGTGCCAATGGCGCTCAATGTCGGCGCCGGGTCTGAAGTGCAAAGACCGCTCGCCAGTGTCGTGATCGGCGGCATCATCTCGTCGACCATCCTGACCCTGATCGTGCTGCCTGCGCTTTACCGTTTGGTTCACGGCCGCGCGGGGCGAAAAGCCATCAGACCTGAGGAGGCAGCAGCATGAGCGCAATCGAGAGCCACCAACAGGGCGGTCATTCCGGGCACAACCACGGCGCGGGAGCAAGCACCAAGCGGCTGGCCATTGCGCTTGGGTTGACCACGGCTTTCCTCGTGGCCGAACTGGTCGGGGCATTCGTGTTCGACAGCCTCGCGCTGCTTTCGGACGCGGCCCATATGTTCACTGACAGTGCCGCACTTGCCATTGCGCTCGCGGCGGTCCGGATCGGTCAGCGTCCGCCCGACGATCAGCGCACCTTTGGCTATCGCCGCTTCGAAATCCTCGCTGCCGCGTTCAATGCGATCCTGTTGTTCGCGGTCGCGGGCTTTGTGCTGGTCGAGGGCGTGGGGCGCTTGTTTGATCCACGGCCAGTCGAGTCAGTCGGAATGTTGATTGTCGCCAGCATCGGCTTGATCGTGAACCTGATCTCGATGCGGATCTTGGCGGGCGGCCGGGATGACAGCCTCAACGTGAAGGGTGCCTATCTCGAAGTCTGGGCTGATATGCTCGGCTCACTGGGGGTGATTGGCGCGGCAATCGCGATCTATGTCACGAAGTTCAACTGGATCGACCCGATCGTTGCGATCGTCATCGGACTGTGGGTGCTGCCACGAACCTGGACCCTGCTGAGCGACACCACACACATTTTGCTCCAAGGCGTCCCGCGCGGCATCAGCCTCGACAAAGTGCGCGCGGCGATAAGTGGTGTCGGCGGCGTCTCGGGGGTGCATGACCTCCACATCTGGTCGGTCGCTGGCGACGACGCGAGCCTCACGGTCCATATCGGGCTCGCAGACGGGTCTGACCCCGAAGCCGTCCGCGTCAGCATTGCGGAACTGCTCGAAACACAATTCGGCATCCACCATTCGACGATTCAGACCGAGACCAAGCCATGCGGGGATGAGGCAGCAATTCACGCTTGAAGCTAACCTAGAGGCGTTCACTGACTACCACAACAATCGTCCAGTGTTGTGCGCGACGCGACATGGGATCAGTGGATATATCAACGGCTGTTTGTCTCATCGCAGACCCTAAAACCGGACGTTGCGGATCGTCTGCTGAAAACGTCAAGCCGACCGTGTTCAGCGGGCCCTCGCTAGATGCCTGCAACAGCTTTGAACTGTGGCCGACCAACCTCAATTTGGTAAAGCAGCTCGGTCTCGGCGCCTATCGCTAATCAATCGAATGGACAGCAACATCGACTTCCGCTGACAAAGCCGTCATTTGCCCGATCACAAGTATTGTCCGATAGTCGCCATTCGTTAAGCCGCCCTGAGATGAGGTAACGCGTCCTGTCTAGGAGGGGTATAGCGCCGACCGAGGCCGGCCTTTGTAAGCTTCGCGACTCCTTACGCGGGGCGACACGGTGGCGGGCATGAGACGCAGGCTTAAGGTATTCTTTGATGGTGGCTGTCGCCCCAACCCGGGCCCTATGGAAGCAGCTGTCGTGATTCGTGGTAAGCCGCAATTCTTCGACGACTTGGGGACGGGAACTAGCACCGACGCCGAATGGCAGGCACTGCTTTGCGCAATCGTATTGGCGCAGGATCTTGGTCTGCATGACG
>VFKS01000155.1 GCA_009885425.1 Novosphingobium sp. | reverse complement strand
GGGTCGATGATGTCGTCCACGAATCCGCGGCTGGCGGCGACATACGGATTGGCAAACTTTCCCGAGTACTCCGCGACGCGTTCGTCGGTCGCTCGCGCCGGATCCGCACTCTCGCTGATTTCTTTCTTGAACAGAATTTCCACCGCGCCCTTGGGGCCCATCACGGCAATTTCCGCCGTCGGCCACGCGACATTGAAGTCGCCGCGAATGTGCTTGGAGCTCATCACGTCATAGGCCCCGCCATAGGCCTTGCGGGTGATCACGGTGATCTTGGGCACGGTTGCCTCGGCATAGGCGAACAGCAGTTTGGCGCCGTGTTTGATGATCCCGCCGTATTCCTGCGCCGTGCCGGGCAGGAAGCCGGGGACATCGACGAAGGTGATGATCGGGATTTCAAAGCAATCGCAGAACCGCACAAACCGCGCGGCCTTCTTGCTGGCGTTGATATCGAGCACGCCGGCCAGCACGAACGGCTGGTTGGCGACCACGCCCACGGTCCGGCCCTCGATCCGGCCAAACCCGACGATGATATTGGCAGCGTGCTTGGGCTGGATTTCAAAGAACTCGCCCTCGTCCAGCACCTTGTTCACCAACTCGTGCATGTCATAAGGCTGGTTGGCATTGGCCGGGATCAGCGTGTCGAGGCTGTCCTCGATCCGGTCCCACGGGTCACTGGTCGGCCGTTCGGGCACGCCGGATTTGTTGTTCTGCGGCAGATAATCGATCAGGTCGCGCGCGGTCAGCAGGGCTTCGATATCGTTTTCCAGCGCCAGATCGGCGACGCTGGTCTTGGTGCTGTGGGTCACCGCCCCGCCCAGCTCTTCTTGCGTCACCACCTCATTCGTCACGGTCTTGACCACGTCGGGCCCGGTGACGAACATATAGGAACTGTCCTTCACCATGAAGATGAAGTCGGTCATCGCCGGGGAATAGACCGCCCCGCCCGCGCATGGCCCCATGATCAGGGAAAGCTGCGGCACCACGCCGCTGGCCAGCACATTGCGCTGAAAAATCTCGGTATAACCGCCGAGCGAAGCCACGCCTTCCTGAATCCGCGCGCCGCCGCTGTCGTTAAGGCCGATCACCGGCGCGCCAACTTTCATCGCCGCGTCCATGATCTTGCAGATCTTCATCGCGTGGCGTTCCGATACGGCGCCGCCGAACACGGTGAAATCCTGCGCGTAGGTATAGACCAGCCGGCCGTTGATCGTGCCGCTGCCGGTCACTACCCCATCGCCGGGCACGACCTGATCGGGCATTCCGAAATCGGTGCAGTTGTGCTCAACATACATATCGGTCTCTTCGAACGAGCCCTCATCGAGCAGGATCGAAAGCCGTTCGCGCGCAGTCAGCTTGCCCTTGGCGTGCTGCGCAGCGACCCGCTTTTCCCCGCCGCCCATGCGAGCGGCGGCGCGACGCTTTTCCATTTCGGCG
>VFKS01000174.1 GCA_009885425.1 Novosphingobium sp. | reverse complement strand
GCCGTGGCGATTCTGGGCACCACGACGGTCAATTACGCGCTGGTCTATCTCGCCGCGATCCGCGCCGGAGGCTGCGCCGCGCCGCTGACCACCAGCGCCAGCCCCGAACAATTGGCTGGGATGGCAGCGGATTCAGGCGCCAAGCACCTGTTCATCGACCGGGCCAAGCTGACCGAACTGGGTGATTTCAAATTGCCGACCGAGTGCCAGATCGTGCTCGATGAGGAGCTGGAAAGCTTCATGGCGCCGGAAGGCACCCTGGCCGCACCGTTTGAACCGGCGGAGACCGACCCGCTCAATATCATCTATTCATCCGGCACCACCGGGATCCCAAAGGGCATTGTCCACAGCCATGGGATGCGCTGGCGGCAGATGACTTTCCGCGCGGCCAACAATTACGGTGCGGACAGCCGCACGATCTGTTCGACCCCGCTCTATTCGAACACCACCATGGCGGTGTTCCTGCCGACGATGTATTCGGGCGGCTGCGCGTCGTTGATGGGCAAGTTCGATGTCCAGAAATGGCTGGAGCGCGCCTCGGCCGAGCGCTGCACCCATACCATGCTGGTCCCGGTGCAATACCGCCGGCTGATGCAGTTTGATCGGTTTGACGATTACGACCTGTCAGCGATGCGAATGAAATACTGCACAAGCGCCCCTTTCCCGGCCGAGCTCAAGGCCGAAGTGCTGGCGCGGATGCCCGGCGGCTTGATCGAGATCTATGGCATGACCGAAGGCGGGGTGGCCTGCATCTTTCCGGTCCACGAGCACCCCGACAAGCTCCACACCGTCGGTTTCCCGGCTCCCGGCCACTTCCTGAAAGTGATCGACGAAGACGGCAACGAAGTGCCGCCGGGCACCCCCGGCGAACTGATCGGCAAAAGCCCGACCATGATGTCCGGCTACAAGAACCAGCCCGAAAAAACCCGCGAGGGCTATTGGATCGACCCCGCCGATGGTTCGGTCTGGCAGCGGATGGGCGATGTCGGGCGGGTCGATGCAGACGGCTTTGTCGAACTCGTGGGCCGGACCAAGGACGTGATCATCTCGGGCGGGTTCAACATTTTCCCGATCGATCTTGAAGCCGAACTGGCCAAGGACGACCGCGTGGTCGAAGCCGCTGTGGTCGGCGTGCCCTCCGATGCCTGGGGCGAAACCCCGGTTGGCTTCGTGGTACTCAAGCCGGGAGTAGGCGAGGACACGCTGGAAGATATCCGCACCGTGGCCAATTCACGCCTCGGCAAGACTCAACGAGTCTCGGCGCTCCACGTGATCGACGAAATGCCGCGCAGTCACATCGGAAAATTGCTCAAGACCGAGCTGCGGGAGCTGGTGGTGAAGCCTTAGCGCGAGGCCTTCGACAAGCTCAGGCTGAGCGGGTTTTGGAGTTGGCCAAAGGGTCCGTTCAGGCTGAGCTTGTCGAAGCCCACGCGCTGTCCTATCGGCCCAACATGACCATTCAACCTTCCGATTCCATCCTGATCGTCGACTTTGGCAGCCAGGTCACGCAGCTGATTGCCCGCCGGGTGCGCGAAGCGGGGGTCTATTCCGAGATTGCCCCGTTCAACAGCGCGGCTGAGGCCTTTGCCCGGATGGCGCCCAAGGGGATCATCCTTTCGGGCTCGCCCGCCTCGGTGCTCGATACCGATGGCCCGCGCATTCCGGACGAGATTCTGAATTCTGGCCTGCCGATCATGGCAATCTGCTATGGCCAGCAGGCGCTTATGCACCAATTGGGCGGTGAGGTTCTACCCGGTGATTCGGGTGAATTTGGCCGCGCTTTCATCGAAATTTCAGACAGCTGTGCGCTATTCGATGGGCTCTGGGCCGAAGGCGAAACCCATCAGGTATGGATGAGTCACGGCGACAAGGTGACCCAGCTCGCGCCCGGTTTCCGTCCAGTCGCGTCATCGCCCGGCGCGCCGTTTGCGGTGATCGCCAACGATGAAAAGCGCATCTACGCGATGCAGTTCCACCCCGAAGTGGTCCACACGCCCGATGGCGGCAGGCTCTACAAAAACTTCGTCCGCCACGTCTGCGGGCTGGCTGGCGACTGGACCATGGCCGAATTCCGCAAGACCAAGATCGAGGAAATCCGCCAGCAGGTCGGCACGGGCAAAGTGATCTGCGGGCTCAGCGGCGGGGTTGATTCGGCCGTTGCGGCAGTGCTGATCCACGAGGCGATCGGCGAGCAGCTGACCTGCGTCTATGTCGATCACGGGCTGATGCGGCAGGGTGAGAGCGAGCAGGTGGTCAGCCTGTTCCGCGGCCATTACAACATCCCGCTGATCCACAAGGATGTCTCCGCGCTGTTCATGGGCGGGCTGGAAGGGATCACCGATCCTGAGGCCAAGCGCAAATTCATCGGCAAAACCTTCATCGATGTGTTTGAGGCTGAGGCCAAGCAGATCGGCGGGGCGGAGTTTCTGGCACAAGGCACACTTTATCCAGACGTAATCGAAAGCGTGTCCTTCACCGGCGGGCCAAGCGTCACGATCAAAAGCCATCACAACGTCGGCGGCCTGCCCGATCGGATGAATATGCAGCTGGTCGAGCCTTTGCGCGAACTGTTCAAGGACGAAGTCCGCGAACTGGGCCGCGAACTGGGCCTGCCCGAAGTGTTCGTTGGCCGCCACCCGTTCCCCGGACCCGGCCTGGCGATCCGGAT
>VFKS01000388.1 GCA_009885425.1 Novosphingobium sp. | reverse complement strand
TGGTCGAAACCGATGCGCCGTTCCTCGCGCCGATCCCGCATCGCGGGCGGACTTGTGAGCCGGCCTTCACCGCCGATACCGCGCGGTTTGTCGCGAGTTTGCGCGGGCAAACGCCCGAAGCTCTGGCCGAAATCACCACTCGCAACTTCTTCAAGCTGTTCGGAAAAGCCGCATGAAAGTGATGGTTTTGGGCTGCGGCACCAGCACCGGCGTGCCGCGGATCGGCAACGATTGGGGGGCCTGCGATCCCGAAGAGCCGCGCAACCGCCGCAGCCGGGTCTCGATCATGGTCGAAAGCGAAGAAGGCAGCCGTTTGCTGGTCGATACGTCACCAGATCTGCGCAACCAGTTTCTGGCCAACCAGATCGACCGGATCGACGCGGTGTTCTGGACCCACGATCACGCCGATCACGCCCACGGTGTCGATGATCTGCGGGTGCTGCGCTATGGTCGCGCCGGACCGATTCCGGCCTATGCCGATGAGCAGACCGCGCGGCGGATGCGGCAGCGGTTTGGCTATGTCTTCTCAAACCAGGATGGCTATCCCAACATCCTGACGCTCGAAACACTGGACCGGGTGCGGATGTGCGCCGGGATCGGGGTGCGGCATTGTCCGATGCCGCATGGCCCGATGGATAGCACCGCTTTCCGGTTTGATGCGGACGGAAAATCAATCGGTTATGCGGTAGACTTCAACGCGATTACCCGCGCGATGATCGATTTGCTGACTGGCGTCGATGTGCTGGTGGTTGATTGCCTGCGCCGCGAACCGCATCCGACCCATTCGCATCTGGCGCAGTCGCTAGAGCTGGTTGAGGCAGTTCGGGCTGGCACTGGCGTGTTGACGCATCTCGACAAGTCGCTGGACTATCGGGCATTGTCCGCCGAAGTTCCGCCGCACGTGCTGGTTGGTTATGATGGTCTGGAGATTGTCGCATGATGGCTTCAACGACGCCGGTTTTCGTGGTGTCAGCATTGGCTTGTCTGGTCTTGTCGTTTTACGCTTTTCGCAGCGATGCCAATGCGGCGCGCCACGGAATCAGACAGAAGGTGCAAATGGCGGCGATCTGGGCAGGATTGATTGCCGGGCTTACGCTGCTGATTGGCTTGTTTCAATCGTGAGAGGGCTTCGGGTCCTCGGCTTCATTTAACATAATATATATTATCAATCTATCATGACCAAACCAGCCATTCCCCCTCTCGAGCGCCTCCTCGGCATTATGGTACGTCTGCGCGATCCGCAGCGCGGCTGCGAATGGGACGTTGCGCAGACTTTTGCGACAATCGCCCCCTATACCATCGAAGAAGCCTACGAAGTTGCCGATGCGATCGAGCGCGGGGATCTGGCGGCGCTCAAGGACGAGCTTGGCGATCTGCTGCTCCAGGTCGTGTTCCATTCGCGGATCGCCGAAGAAGCCGGACACTTTGATTTCGCCAATGTTGCCGCCGCGATCAGCAACAAGATGGAAGCCCGCCATCCGCACATCTTTGGTGATGCCGCAGACGAAGGCCAATCCCGCGAACACCGTTGGGAGCAGCTCAAAGCCGACGAGCGCAGTGCCCAGGGCGCTCAGAGCGCGCTCGATGGTGTCGCGCTCGCACTGCCTGCTCTGCTCCGCGCCGAAAAACTGCAAAAGCGCGCGGCACGGACCGGGTTCGATTGGCCCGATGCGCAAGGCCCGGCTGACAAGGTGGTCGAGGAAATGGACGAATTGGCCGGCGCCCAAACCGATACGGATCGCGCGGAAGAGGCCGGTGACTTGTTGTTCGCCGCAGTCAATCTGGTCCGCGCTTACGGTGTCCCGGCCGAAGAGGCCTTACGCGCCGCCAATGCCAAATTTGAACGCCGATTCAAAGCGATGGAGGCTATGGCCCTGGCGCAAAGCCGCGATTTCGCCGCTCTGACGCTGGATCAGCAAGAAGCGCTGTGGACTGACGTCAAAGCGTCAGAGCCGCGAAAACCGGCCTAATTCACGCGGCTCCAACCGCACTTCCAACCGGCGCAGTGGACCGCGATTGTCCTCGCCCGCTTCGGTCTCGTTCACTACCTCGCCATGGGCGTGGAGCCATGCGAGGCGCTGCCCATCACTGAGCGGCACGACGAAAGTGTGGAGTTTAGCCCTGGCCGTCAGTAGCTTACTAACCGCTTCCAGCAAGGCCTCGCAGCCCTCCCCGGTCAGCGCGGATACCGGCACGATCACATCGTCAGGATGAGCCAGCAGCTGTTCCCGCAGCTCCGCCGCGCGGTCTGCGTCCAGCAAGTCCCATTTGTTCCACGCCTCGACCATCGGGACGCTGGGCGTTGCGCCCTCGTCTTCGATCACCCCCAGTTCGCTCAGCACACCGAGCACCTCGATCTTCTGCTGGGCGCTGTCAGGATTGGCAATATCGCGGATATGGACGATCACGTCGGCGGCGGTGACTTCTTCCAGTGTGGCCCGGAACGCCGCAACCAATTGCGTCGGCAGGTCGGAAATGAACCCGACCGTGTCGGACAGGATCGCCTTGTCGACGCCGGGCAAACGGATCCGCCGCATGGTCGGGTCGAGCGTGGCGAACAGCAGATCCTCTGCCATCACCCCCGCGCCAGTCAGCCGGTTGAACAGCGTTGATTTGCCGGCATTGGTATAGCCGACCAGTGCGATCACCGGCCATGGCGCCTTTTCGCGGCGTCTGCGGTGCAAGCCGCGGGTGCGGCGGACCGAATCGAGTTCCTTGCGCAGCCGGGCCATCCGGTCACGGATCAAGCGCCGGTCAGCCTCGATCTGGGTTTCGCCTGGCCCGCCGAGAAAACCAAAGCCGCCGCGCTGACGTTCAAGGTGGGTCCAGCTGCGAACCAGCCGCCCGGCCTGATAGTCCAGATGCGCGAGCTCGACCTGCAAGCGCCCTTCGGCGGTCGCGGCGCGTTCGCCGAATATCTCGAGGATCAACCCGGTCCGGTCGATCACTTTGCGCTTGAGCTTTTCCTCAAGATTGCGCTGCTGGATCGCGGTGAGCGAGCCATCGACAATCACCAGCTCGGCATCATCCTGATTGCAGGCAATGTCGATGTTCTGGATCTGGCCTTCGCCAAACAGCGTTCCGGCCCGCGCCTCGCGGATCGGGATCGCGATGGCATCGACCACGTGCAGTCCGATCGCCAAGGCGAGTCCGCGCGCTTCTTCAAGCCGCGCCGCCGTGTCGATCGCGGCGGCGGCGCGGGTCCGGAATTCCGGGTATACGATCAGCGCCCGCGCACCGCGGGTCACATCTTCGCGATTGTCATCAAGAAAGCTCAGTCGCTGTCGCCTTCGCCGTCTTCGTCCCAACCGTCGCCGGTCAGATCGACCGGAGTGACCGGCTGAATGGTCGAAACCGCGTGCTTGTAGGCCAGCTGAACATAACCCTCGCGCTCGAGCAACATGCAGAACAGGTCATAGGCGGCCACGCGGCCTTGCAGCATCACACCGTTGACCAGGAACATGGTGACCTGAACTTCGGCGCTGCGCACGCTGGACAGGAACACGTCCTGAAGCAGGCGGACCTTTTTGCCCCCCTCCCCGCTGCTGAACTGGCGGACATCGACCGGTAGGCTGGGCATGATCGTCGAAATCGCGTGCTTGTAGACCAGTTGGCTCTGCCCATCGCGGCGCAGCAGGATCGAGAAATTGTCAAACCAGGTGACGATCCCTTGCAGCTTGACGCCCTTCACCAGGAACATTGTTACCGGGGTCTTGTGCTTGCGCAGCAGGTTGAGGAACTGGTCCTGAAGGTTCTGTCCTTTCGCCCCGGTGATTGGCTGTGGAGCAGCTTCGGTCGCTTCGGGTGCTTCGCTTTCGGCCTTGGGCGGGCGCGGACGTGCAGTCAGAGTTTTGGCAGGCATGGCTTTGCTCCTTTTTGTTGGCGGCTGCTGCTGCAGTCCGCAATCTGGCCGGGTTGCTCGAACCAGGCCGGGGTATCGTCGGTAATTCTATCTTTAACGGGGCCTCGCGTAAACGATCTTGTTGACCGTTTGATTACGCCGGCAATTCGCAGTGCTCTTCGTCATCGCGCCGTTCTGCCATGCCGAGCAGCTTGAGCTTGCGGTGCAAGGCCGACCGCTCCATCCCGATGAAGCTGGCGGTGCGGGAAATATTACCCGAAAAGCGCTTGATCTGGACCCGCAGATACTCCCGTTCAAAATTCTCCCGCGCCTCACGCAGCGGCACGCCCATCAGGCTGGGCATGGTGTTGTCGCCGCTGATTCGGCCCGAAACTACCTCGCCCGGCAGCATGTCGGCTTCGATCCGGCTGAGCCGTTCGCGCGGGGTCAGGATGATCGTGCGTTCGACCACGTTGCGCAGTTGGCGGACGTTACCGGGCCATTCATAGCTTTGCAGCGCGGCCATGGCTTCGCTCGCCACTTCGGGCGGGGAGACCCCCTGATCGGCGGCGAAGCGGGCGAAGAAGTGATCGACCAACATCGGAATATCGTCGCGTCGTTCGGCCAGACTGGGGATCGAAACCGGGACTACGTTGAGCCGGTAGAACAGATCCTCGCGGAACCGGCGATCTGCAATTTCTTTCTCCAGATCGCGCGCGGTGGAGGAAACCACCCGCACATCGACCCGGATCTGGCGGTGCCCGCCAACGCGGACAAAGGCCTGCTCGGTCAGCACGCGCAAAATCCGCGCCTGGGTCGAGAGCGGCATGTCGGCCACTTCATCGAGGTAGAGCGTACCGCCATCGGCCATTTCGAGCAGCCCGGCCCGAACCAGTTTGCCGTTCGATTCCTCGCCAAACAGCTCCTGCTCGAACCGTTCGGGTGTGATCCGCGCCGAATTGACCGTGACAAAGGCATGATCGGCCCGCGCGCTCCACGAATGGAGCAACCGCGCGGCGACTTCCTTGCCCGAACCGGCTGGGCCAGAGATCAGCAACCGGCTGCCGGTATTGGCTACCCGCTTCAGTGTGGCGCGGACCGAGTTGATCACGCCAGAATTGCCGGTGAATTCGTCCGAGGTGACAAAGCCTTCGCGCAGCCGGGCGTTCTCGCGGCGTAGCCGTTCGGTTTCGGTCGCGCGGGCGACCAGCAGCAGCAGCCGCTCGGCCTCAAACGGCTTTTCGATGAAGTCCATCGCCCCGCGCCCGATCGCCGAAACCGCGGTATCGATGCTGCCGTGGCCCGAAAAGATGATCACCGGCAGTTCCGGTTCGCGGCTCTTGATCGCGTCGAGTACTTCGAGCCCGTCCATCGGGCTGCCGTGCAGCCAGACATCGAGCAGCACCAGACTGGGCCGCCGCTCGTCGATCATCGCCAGCGCCGAAGTGCTGTCTTCCGCCATCCGGCATTCATAGCCTTCATCGCTGAGCACACCGGCTACCAGCTCGCGAATGTCGCGTTCATCATCGACGATCAGGATATCGAGCGCCATTCAACTCACCTCTATCATATCTATTCTGCCGCTTCGGAGGAGCGTTCCCCCGAGCGCGGATCGCGGGCAAACCGCATCGTTACTACGGTCCCATCGGGATCGCCGCCGGCGAAGGTCATTTCGCCGCCGTGTTCCTCGACAATCTTCTTGACGATCGCGAGGCCCAGCCCCGTCCCCTTCTCGCGCGTGGTGACATAAGGCTCGGCGATCCGTTCGCGGTCTAGCGGCAGGCCGATACCGTTGTCGGCAATCGTCACCACGACGTCTTCAGGGTTGCCGGCTAGGCGCACTGCAATCTGCCCGCGATAGTCGGCATCGCCGGCCTTTTGCCGGGCCTCAATGGCTTCGATCGCATTCTTGAGCACGTTGGTCATCGCTTGGCCAAACTGGTGGCGATCACAGGCAATGATCCCAAGATCTGCATCACCAACGAAGCTAAAGTTGATGTCCGGCCGGGCGACCTCCTGCAGGAACAGCGCCTGCCGGGTCAGATCGATCGGGTCTTCGCCGCGGAACAACGGCTTGGGCAGCCGCGCAAACGAGGAAAACTCGTCCACCATCCGCCGCAAATCGCCAACCTGCCGGATGATGGTACCAGTCAGCTCTTGAAACAATTCGGCATCGGCGCTGACCAGTTTGGTGTAGCGCCGCCGCAACCGCTCGGTGGCGAGCTGGATCGGGGTCAGCGGGTTCTTGATCTCGTGCGCAATCCGTTGCGCCACATCTGACCAAGCCGCTTGCCGCTGATCGAGCAACTGGCGGGTAATGTCTTCAAAGCTGATCACGGTGCCAGTGCTGGCCTTTGTAGCCTTGACCGCGAGGGTCAGCAGGTCGTTAGCCTTGGCGTATTGCACCACCCCGCCCTGTTTGCCGCTTTCGGCAAGCGCTGCGATTTCGGGCGCGACCGAGGAGAGTTTCTTGCCGATTGGCGGGGCCGCATCACGGTCGAGCAGCAGCTTTTGCGCCGAACCGTTGATCAACCGGATTCGGCCGCGTTCATCGGTTGAAATGATCCCTGCGGTGACCGATTCGAGCACCGCCTCGATAAAAGCGCGGCGTTCATCGAGCTGCTGATTGGCCCCGACCAGCGCCTGGGTTTGCCGGTCGAGCTGCTGGGTCATCCGGTTGAAGGCGCGGTTGAGCAAGCCGATCTCATCGGTTCCGGCGCGGCCATCAATCCGCATCGCAAAGTTGCCGGCACCCACTTCCTTGGCCGCGTCGATCAGATCATAGAGCGGCTCAACCTGCCGATCGGCAAAGCGCAGCGCGAACCATACTGACAGACCAACCAACGCCAGACTGGCTACGAACAGCGCAACGTTGAACTGGAACTGTTGCACCCGAGCTTTGAGAGTCAACTCGTCATAGGATCGCAGGATGTTCTGGGTGTAGCCGCGCGATAGCAGCTCTGATTCGCGCGATGTGAACAGAAAGACCCCGGCCCGGCGGTCAATCGGCGTCACTGCCTGAATGGCATTGCCGTTTGAACTGACCACGATCCGGGCCCCGCGATCGAGCTGGCGCAGCACATCGGCCGAGACCTGTTCGGACAACGGTTCTGGCCCGCGGGCGAAGGCCGCGCGGTGCAAGGCGCCATCCTTGCCCTTCTCCAGAATGGTCGACTGGCTGATCTTGCGCTGCTGGATCTGGTAGCCATAGTATTCCGGAAAGGCCGGACTACCGAGTGGTTCGCGGCTGAGAAAGTCACCCAGATCGGCAGCCATCGCCAGCGATTCATATTCCAGATCGCGCTCGATCTGCTCGCGGTAGCCCAGCGCAAGCTGATTGGCATTCTCCACCACTCCGCGCGACTTATCAGAGAACCAGAAATCGACCCCGGTCTGGAACAGGAACGAGGCGAAGATCACGACCAGCAGGGTCGGCACCGCCGAAATCAACGAAAACAGGAACACCAGCCGGACGTGAAGTTGGCCCTTGCCGCCATCGGCGCGCTCGGCAGCGCGTTTCATCGCCAATCGTCGACCCAGCAACATCAGGATCGCCATGGCTGGAACCAAGGTTCCGACCAGCAGTGATGCGGTCAGCTCGGTCGGCATCAATTTGTCAGCGGCTGATGGCGTTGAGAACTTGTACCAGGTCAGAGCGGTCATCAGCACGAAGGCCAGAACCGAGCCGATTTCGAGCGCGGTGATCAAATTGGTACGTCGCGCCCAAATTTGCGTGCGCCGCCACCAATTGGGCCAGCGCCTTGCCTGTCTGTGGTTCGCGGTTCGCTCCATCGTTGCCCGATTACAACACTACTGTTGCATGAATGCAAGGCGATTCACCCCGCATCAGGAGCGATTCAGCGCTGCAACAGTCCCGGATCGATTGCCAATTCGGTCAGTCGCTTGCGCAAGGTGTTGCGGTTGATCCCCAATAGCTGGGCCGCGCGCAGTTGATTGCCCTGCGTCTCGCGCAGTGCAGCGAGAAACAAGGGGCGCTCAAAGGCTGCCAAAGCCTCGTCATAGACCCGCCCCGGAGCCGGATGGTGCGCAGCAAGCCAGTGCGCCACCGCGCCATCGAGAGTCTGACCCTCGTCACCCCTTCCGGTGGCCGCAGCCTGCGCCAGCAGCGGAGCAATGGCCGGCGCTAAGATCCGGTCCTCACGCACCAGCAGGGAAATGCGGTAGATGAAATTGCGCAGTTCACGCACGTTTCCGCGCCAGGGCTGCTGTGCCAACAGCGTGGCGGCATCTTCGGCCAGGCTATGGCGGGGCAAGCCTTCACTCGCCGCCAGACCCAGGAAATGGCGCGCCAGCGCTGGAATATCGTCGGCCCGTTCGCGCAGTGGCGGCAGAGTTACCGGAACCACATTGAGCCGATAGAACAAATCCTCACGGAACTGTCCCGCCGCGATCATCGGCTCGAGATTCTTGTTGGTCGCAGCGATGATCCGCACATCGACCGCGATTTCCTCGCGCCCGCCGACCCGCCGGATCTTGCCCGATTGCAGCGCGCGCAGCAGCCGGGTTTGAGCCTCAAGTGGCATGTCGCCGATCTCGTCCAGAAACAGTGTGCCGCCATCGGCCTGTTCAAACTTCCCTGCGTGGCGCGCCACGGCTCCGGTGAAGGCGCCCTTTTCGTGCCCGAACAGCTCGCTTTCGATCAGTTCGGCCGGAATCGCAGCAGTATTGACCGCTACGAACGGCCCATTCTTGCGCTGACCTAGCTGGTGGATCGCTTCGGCGACAAGTTCCTTGCCGGTCCCGCTTTCGCCGAGCACCAGCACTGACAAGTCATTGCGCAGCACCCGGGTGATCATCCGGTATACCGCTTGCATCGCCGCCGATCGGCCAACCAGCGGAAGGCCGGCAACCGGGACCTCGTCTTCCTCGCTTCCGCGAACCTTGGCATTGCCGACCGCCTGACGGACGGTGCGGGCCAGTTCATCGATATCGAACGGCTTGGGGAAGTATTCAAAAGCCCCGGTATCGCTGGCCCGCACTGCGGTATCGAGCGTGTTCTGGGCTGAAAGGATAATGATCGGCATATCCGGCGCAGCTGCGCGTACCGTGCCGATGGTTTCGATCCCATCGCCATCGGTCAGCATCACGTCGGTCACCAGCGCGGCAAAGCGCTCGCTGGCCAGTAGCCGGTCACGCTCGGCAATCGAATCGCAAACGCTGACGGTAAAACCTTCCGCCTCGAGTGCGGCGGTGATTACCAGCGCAATCCCGGCGTCGTCTTCAACCAGAAGAATGGTCATGCGGCAGCTTCCTGTTCGCCCTTGTGCAGCACGCGGCTCATTGGCAGGTGGACCCGAAAATGGGTCCAGCCAGTGGCCTCGTCGCGATCGTGATTGATCCGCCCGTTCATATCGCGAAGCAGCCGCCGGACCAGCGCCAGACCCAGCCCCTGCCCGCTCTTTTTGGACGATACGAAGGGTTCAAAGATATGCTCGCGCAAGTCTGCAGCGATGCCTGGTCCATTGTCACTGATCCGCAGCTCGATTGGTAGGCGCAGCGCGGTCCCATCAGCGGTTGAGTGCAACTGGAGCCCGCTGGCAAAGCGGGTGCGAATGATGATCCGGCGGTCGGCCTGTTGGGCGGTGGCGTCAGCGGCGTTGGCCAACAGGTTGATCATCACCTGCACAAGGGCATCGGCATTGCCCCGCACTGGCGGCAGTGAAGGATCGAACTCTTCAAGGATCGGCGGCGCCTTGCCGCCGGCCTCGATCACCGCGCGAGCCCGCCGCACGGCCTCGTGGAGGTTGCACGGGGCCAGATCGAGCGCGGTCCGGCTGGAAAGCGATTGCATCTGGTCGATCAGCTTGGCGATCCGGTCAACCTCGTCAGCGATCAGGCTAGTCAGCGCCAGATCCTTGCCTTCCAGCTTGCGCCCCAGCAGCTGCGCCGCGCCGCGAATTCCAGCCAGCGGGTTCTTGATTTCGTGCGCCAGGATTTCAGGCGCGCGTAGCACCCCGCCCTCACCCGCAGCTGGTGCCTCGCGCAGCGCCTCGGCCCCGCCGATGTCGATCAGGGTCAGCACTTGCCAGCCCGGTTGATCGATCACCGGGGCCATTGTCAGGTCGATCTGTCGCGGCGGTTGACCATTGACCGAAACGCTGGTGGCGCGAGCCGAAAGCTGGGCCTCGCTGTCACTCAGCCGCTCGCCAATCCGGGTTTCGGCAAAGCGGAGTAGGTCGCCAATCGCCCTGCCCTCAAGCCGCCGAAAACTCTGTCCCAACATTTGCTCTGCCGCGGGATTGGCCGCCGCGATCTTTTGCCCGGGCGCCAGCAGCACGACCGCCAGCGACAGACTGGCAAGCTGGCGCTGGGCATCGATCATCAGGCCGCCGCCCGCTGGACAAATGGATCGTAGAATTCGCGCAGCGCCTGCATCACTTCATCAGGATCGGCGATGAAATTGATGAAATTGCGGAACTTGGCTGATCCGGGCACCCCATGGATATACCAACCCAGATGTTTGCGGGCCATTTTGACCCCGGTATCGCTGCCATAGTGATCGAGCATCATCTGGTAGTGCTCGAGGATCAGATCAAGCTGCTCACCCAGCGTCGGATCGACTTGTTCCTGTCCGGTTTTCAGCCAGTGCATAATCTGGGCGAGTTGCCAGGGCCGGCCATAGGAGCCGCGCCCGATCATCACCCCATCAGCGCCAGATTGCTCCAGCGCCTTGGCCGTATCGGCGATGTTGCAGATATCTCCGTTGACGATCACCGGGATCGAGACAGCCTCCTTGACGCTGCGAACAAAGGCCCAGTCTGCCTCGCCCTTGTACATCTGGTTGCGGGTGCGGCCGTGGACGGTAATCATCTTGGCGCCCAGATCCTCGGCAATCCGGGCGAGTTCTGGCGCATTCAGACTGTCATGGCACCAGCCCATCCGCATCTTGACGGTGACCGGCACTTTGACCGCGTTCACGGTCGCTTCGATCAGCTTGGTGGCGAGCGGGATTTCGCGCATCAGCGCCGATCCGGCATAGCCATTGACGACTTTTTTGACCGGGCAACCCATGTTGATGTCGATAATCGCAGCGCCGCGGTCTTCGACCAACTTAGCCGCATCGCCCATCTGCAGCGGATCGCAGCCGACCAACTGCATCGAGACCGGCTCTTCGATCTTGTCCCACATGATCTTCTGCAGCGACACCCGCGTTTCGCGGATCGCCGCCGGAGTAGCGACCATTTCGGTGACATTGAGGCCTGAACCGAACCGCCGGACCAGGCGGCGGAACGGCAGATCGCTGACCCCGGTCATCGGGGCAAGGATCACCGGGCAGTCGATCTGGACTGGGCCAACCATGATCGGGTCGAGCCGAGGCGGCAGTGGAAGCGGGTTCATTGTCAATGTGCCTAAAATTTGGGCAGCACATAGGGAATTGCTCCGCGCGCGGCAAGCCTATACCGGCGGTGCATGGTTGATGCCCCTTCCCGCCCTGCAGTTGCCGCCGTGATCGTCGCGGCCGGGGCAGGCTTGCGCGCGGGCCAACCACTCCCCAAGCAGTTCGCACTATGGCGCGGAAAGCCGGTGGTTCGGCATTCAGCCGAAGCACTGGTAGCGGCGGGCGTGGCGACGATTATTGTCACTGTGCCCGCTGGCGGCGCGGATATCGCTGAACAGGCGCTGCGCGGAATTGCCGGGATCAGGATCATTACCGGCGGCGCGACCCGGCAGCAGTCGGTCCGGCTGGCGCTGGAGGCGCTGGAGGCGGCCCGCCCTGCCCACGTTCTGATCCACGATGCCGCTCGCCCGGTCCTGCCACTGACAGTGATCGACCGCTTGCTGGCGGCGCTGGAACTTACCCCCGGCGCGATCCCGGTTCTGCCAGTGGTCGATAGCCTCGCTCATGCCGATGGCGCGCTGATGGGCGCCCCGGCACAACGCGACGTATTGCGCCGGGTGCAGACCCCGCAGGCGTTTCATTATCCGGCTATTCTCGCGGCACACCGGGCCTGGGACAGTGCGCAAGAGGCGGGTGACGATGCGCAAGTCGCCCGCGTTGCCGGGTATGAGGTGACATTGGTTGAAGGAGACGAACGGTTGCACAAGCTGACTTTTGCCAGCGATTTCGCCGACACTGCCCCGGTGGTCCGGGTCGGCACCGGCTATGATGTCCACCGCCTCGCCCCCGGCGAAGCGCTGTGGCTGTGCGGGGTCAAGATCGACCATGACAAGGGCCTGGCCGGGCACAGCGATGCCGATGTTGCGATCCATGCGCTGGTCGACGCGATCCTTGGAGCGATTGGTGCAGGTGATATCGGCAGCCACTTCCCGCCTAGCGATCCGCAATGGAAAGGCGCCAGTTCTGATCGGTTCCTAACCCACGCAGTCGGTCTTGCCGCAGCGACGGGCTACCGGATCGGCAATGTCGATCTGACACTGATCTGCGAAGCGCCCAAGATCGGCCCGCACCGTGAAGCCATGCGGGCGCGTTTGGCCGAGTTGCTGGGAACCGACATCTCAGCGGTCAGCGTCAAAGCCACCACCACCGAAAAGCTGGGCTTTACAGGTCGTTCGGAAGGGATCGCGGCTCAGGCCGCCGCGACGCTATTGCGCGGCTAAGCGAACAGCGCTGGATTTTCCCGTAGAACAGGACCAAGGCGCAGCGCGCGATTCGCGATTGGGATTACCACAGCTGTGAACTTGCTTCCTGAAGACCTGACCGCTCTTGCCGCGCGGGTGATTACCGAGAACCGGGCGATCGGCCGAACCGTGGCGCTGGCCGAAAGTTGCACCGGCGGGCTTGTTTGCGCGGCGTTGACCGAGGTTCCGGGATCGTCAGCCGTGCTCGACCGCGGTTTTGTGACCTATTCGAACGAGGCGAAGCACGAAAGTCTGGGGGTTTCGAACGATATCATCGATACGTTCGGAGCGGTTTCGATAGCCTGCGCCTGGGCCATGGCGCAGGGCGCACTGCGGGTCAGCCGAGCCGATGTGGCGGTAGCGGTCAGCGGAATCGCCGGACCCGATGGCGGCTCCGAATTCAAGCCGGTCGGCACTGTGGTCTTTGCCCGCGCGGTGCGCGGCAGCGATGAACTGGTGGCCGAAGAACGCCTGCTCGAAGGCACCACCCGCGCCGAAATCCGGCATCAGGCGGTCGTGGTCGCGCTCGAACTGTTGTTGCCGTAAAGCGCTTCAGCTCGTTCCTCAAAAGCGCCGACCATCTTACGGAAAGCACGGTCAAAATACTGACCGGCGAGCTTTTCAAACAGCGCATTGCGGAACGTGAAATCGACGTGAAATTCAACCTCACAGCCGCCCGGAATCGGCTTGAAGTGCCAGACATTGTCGAGATCGCGCATCGGCCCGTCGATGTAGATCACTTCGATCCGGTCAGGCCGGCTCTTGATCACTTTTGAAGTGAACTTTTCACGCAGTGCGTTGAAGCCGATCAACATATCGGCGACCATCTCGGTCTCGCTGTCCGAATTAACCCGGGTCGCCACCACCCATGGCAGAAACTCGCCATAACGGGCGACATCAGCGACCAGATCGAACATCTGTTCGGGCGACCAGCGCAGCTGGCGAGTTTCGCGAATTCCCGGCATCAGCGGCGCGCGCGTGCCACCTGAGCTTGCCGCGCGGCCCGCATCTCGCGGAAATCATCACCGGCGTGATAGCTGGAGCGGGTCAGCGGGCTGGCCGCGACTTGCAGAAAGCCCTTGGACCGCGCCACTGCGCCATAGGCATCAAAGGTCTGCGGCGTGACAAATTCGGCCACTTTGACGTGCTTTTGGGTGGGTTGCAGATACTGCCCCATGGTCATGAAATCGATCCCGGCGCTGCGCATGTCGTCCATCACCTGATGGACTTCCAGCCGCTCCTCGCCGAGCCCGAGCATGATTCCGCTTTTGGTGAAGACCAGCGGATCGTGGCGCTTGACCTCGTCCAGCAGGCGCAGCGAGGCGTAGTAACGCGCACCGGGGCGGATCGTCGGGTATAGCCGCGGGACGGTTTCCAGGTTGTGGTTATAGACGTCCGGCCCGGCTGCGACGATGGCTTCGACTGCTTCGCGCATCTTGCCGCGAAAGTCCGGGGTGAGGATTTCGATTGTCGTGTCGGGGGTATTGGCCCGCAGTGCCTTGATCACCTTGACGAACTGCCCGGCCCCGCCATCGGGCAGGTCATCGCGGTCAACCGAGGTAATGACGATATGCTCAAGCCCCAGCTTGGCAGCCGCCAGCGCGACGTGTTCCGGTTCGAGCGGATCGACTGCGCGCGGCATTCCGGTCTTTACGTTGCAGAACGCGCAGGCGCGGGTGCAGATGTCACCCAGGATCATCACTGTGGCGTGCTTTTTGGTCCAGCATTCGCCGATATTGGGGCAAGCCGCTTCTTCGCATACGGTATTGAGCTTCAGGTCGCGCATCAGTTGGCGGGTTTCGCCATAGCCCTTGCTGGTCGGAGCCTTGACCCGGATCCAGTCAGGCTTGCGCTGGCGTGGCTCGGTTGCGGGGACATTGGAGAGGTCGTTCATGGCGCCCAGATAGGCGCATGCACGCGCGCTTGCCAGTCAGAATTTCTGGCGCCATTAGGCGGGCCATGAACAGCGCAAACACCACCGGCCTTGATCGCCTGATTGACGGTTATCGCAGGTTTCGTTCTTCCGCTTGGGGTCCAAATCGCGATCGCTGGGCTGCACTGCGAGAAGGGCAAGAACCGCAAGTGATGGTCATCGCCTGTTCGGACAGCCGGGTCGATCCATCGCAGGTGTTCGATTTTGATCCGGGCGAAGTGTTTGTCGTGCGCAATGTCGCCGCAATGGTTCCGCCGTTTGAGACGACGCCCGGTCACCACGGCGTATCCGCTGCCCTGGAATTCGCGGTGCAGGTGCTGAAAGTTAAAGAAATCGTGGTGCTGGGTCACGGTATGTGCGGCGGCTGCAAAGCGGCGCTCACTCGCGAGCTCTATGGCACCGAACCGGGTCAAGGCGGCTTCATCGCCGATTGGATCGCGCTACTCGATGATGCGCGCGAACAGGTGGTAGCTAAGCACGGCACCACTGGACGTCCTGCCGAACTTGCTATGGAACAGGCCGGTGTCCAAGTCAGCCTCACGAATTTGCGCAGCTTCCCATGTGTCCGCAGCAAGGAGCGCAGCGGCGAACTGCGCCTGACCGGCGCGTTCTTTGCGATCTCTGATGGTGTGCTGCATTTGCTTGACGAACCGAGCGGGAGCTTCGCTCCTGTCGAATAGCAAAGCGGCGCTCACACGGCATTGAAGCAACCGATTGGCCGCTAACCCCATACCGCTATCACGCGCCAGTTCCGCACCACTTTGAGCCGTTGAAAGCTTGACCTGCACCGTCAAGCTGGCAAGTTGCTTTTCAAAACTGGGGCTGGAGGGGTTTGTAGATGCGCAAGGCCATAGTCATGGCTGCACTGTTGTTGGGCACCAGCGCGCTGGTGGGGGGCTGCAATCAGACCAAGCCAGCCGCGCCAGAGGCTGAGGCGACCAGCCAGACCGCCTTTCCCCAGCGAGTCTATTGGGGCGATACCCATCTCCACACATCCAATTCCCCCGACGCCTTTGGATTTGGCAATCGGCTCGATCCCGAAGCAGCGCTGCGTTTTGCGCGCGGGGATGAAGTGACCTCCTCGACCGGGATCAAGGCCAAGCTGGCCCGTCCGCTCGACTTTCTGGTGATCACTGACCATTCGGACGGCTTTGCCACGATCAAGGACCTCTACAACGCTCCGCGCTCGTTCATCACGCACCCATTGATGCTGCGCTGGTATGACATGATGCACGAAGGGCCGGAGCAATCGCAGAAGGCTGTCGGCGAGATTATCGACGCCAAGGCCAAGAACAGCCTGCCGCCCGAATTGCTCAACCCCGAAGGTGCGGCGGAGCGGCTCCGCAAGAACTGGTTTGCCCACATTGCGGTGGTTGATCGCTACAACGAACCCGGCAAATTCTCGGCTTTCCACGGCTTCGAATATACGCTGATGAACCGTGGCAACAATCTGCACCGCAACGTGGTTTTCCGCGATGGTGGGAGCAAAGTTTCCGAGTTCATGCCGCTGGCCTCGTTCGACAACATCTATCCGGACGGTCTGTGGGATTACATGGACGCCTACGAAAAAAAGACCGGTGGCAAGGCGCTGTCGATCCCGCACAACTCGAACCTGTCGAACGGGATGATGTTCCAGTTGACCGACCCCACAGGCGGACCGATGAGCGCCGCCTATGCCCGCCGCCGTGCGGCGCGCGA